>JAAZIX010000061.1 GCA_012800655.1 Clostridiaceae bacterium
CCGTACAAGCGGATCGGCGTATCGCGTTTTTTTGCTTCTTCTTTTGATATGGCGTATTGAGCTTCATCAATAAAGACGTAGTATTGCTCATCTTGATTAACCAGTTGCGAAAGTATGTACTCATACAAACGAACGGGATCACAATATTCCCTATGCTCCACATCCTCCAAGGATATTTTGACAATCTGTTCATCCCGGACACCGATACTTAACAGGTACTCATAAAATAGTTTGAAGAGCAGAAACGATTTTCCGGATCTCCGTATGCCGGTGATTATTTTAATCATTCCATTATGCATACGGGAGATGAGCCGATTCAAATAAACATCCCGTTGAATAACCATGAGGACCTCCTATTTTAAATTTTTGCATATTCTGCATTATTTTAAAGTAGAATACCGCAAAAAGGACATTTACTCAAGAGGCTTGCCTTGCATTTCGGCAACTTTGCAACCACATCAAGTACTCCGCTACTCATAATAGTCACGCTCTTGTAAAACCTGTTAAGTTGCCAAAAGCAACGTCAAAAATCCCCTAAAACCATCGTTAGGCTCCTCTAAACTGCTATCCAAACCTCAAAATGGTGGTTTGGCGCTTTGTGACATCTATTGTGAATATTGCGCTACGTCGGTCATATTTCAAAACAAATACACCTAACTATACCAAACAACATTCTTAGGAATTACCCCGGTTTCCTGATACTCATCAAATATCTTAGAAAGAATGCTCAACGCCATAACGTCAATCCCAAAATCAGTAGTTTTCCATGTCCCGCTGGCATTTTTGACCCTTATCTTTCCCATATAAAAGAGTTCTTCGATAGAGACATGTTTTTTGATACGCTTAACAATCTGCTTTCTCCTTCCGGAAGGCATCTTTTTTATTTTCTCTCGAATTTCAGGCTCCACAAGGGCATCTCGATCAATGCATAATTCGCCGTCCTCCATCTTCTCGAAGATATTATAGTTTTCGTTGTTTACGTTATAGCAACAGTAAGAATACATGATCAAATCATCATCAAAATGTACAAGATTCGCATATGCGCCGTAACCCATGCTCATGTGTTATACCTTCTTTATTATATTTAAACTCGACAGCATCAATTAAGTATCCACTAAAATTTTTAAATAAGCCGTTGTTTGTCGTTCGCCGTCTCTTTTCCATCCTCACAAACCCCGATTTTTTAGACATACCTTCTACTTAAGCTTCCTAATCAAACTTTCAATAAGTGCTTCATCTTCTATTTTCGTGATTCCAAAACTCTTTTTGCCGGCATCTTTTATAGACGCCCCTATGTGATAAACCTCTGTATCATCAATGATTAAAAACTTCTTCCAACTTTTTGTCTGTTTCGAGTTGCTTCAGTTCCACTCTGTCGAGCCTAGAGAAAAGCTCTTGATTTGCAACAAGAAACTTTCTCATTTCGACAAGGGCTTCCATGATTCTAATACTTACCTCGACAGCAATATCGCTTCTAAGTACTGCCGACAGCATGGCAATACCCTGCTCCGTAAAGACATATGGCATATATCTTCTGCCGCCGTGTTTACCACCTCCACTTGAGGTCGCAAATTGCGACCTCAAGTTTTTATACTCATCTTCAGTCAACTGAAACATGAACTGAAAAGGAAATCTATTTCTATTTCTGTTTACCTGTTCATTCAATCTCTTAGTTGTAACCTGGTACAAATCAGCGAGGTCGCTATCGATCATGACCTGCTTACCCCGCAACGTATATATCATGTTGCGAATTTCTCTATTGTCTACGATCACAGGCGATTTTTTCTTCCACCGTAATTACCCCCGTTTTTTTCCGTAACCGATCTTGATTCGTGATCGCTTCATATTATCCTAAATTTAATATCACAAATTGTGATATCGAATGCGCATAGTCTACCATGCTACCAATTGTGTTTCTATCAGCGGCACAAATTGGGACAATTTTTCAACTTGTGGTTACTCTTTGGGATCTCAAACCCTTATTTTTTTCTCTTATGTGTATGACGATGCGACGAAGCCGTCACTCCTACGTATCTTGAGCTACTGTTGACGCTTTATATAAAATTCGCTCGTTGCTCTTATTACAACCCTTGAAGATCACACAAGTATGGCTACACGTCTTTTGACACTTTCACTTCCACTCTA
This sequence comes from Clostridiaceae bacterium, assembly GCA_012800655.1. Lineage (GTDB taxonomy): Bacteria > Bacillota > Clostridia > Saccharofermentanales > Fastidiosipilaceae > JAAZIX01. Next base: position 2,146 of record JAAZIX010000061.1, read on the forward strand.
TATCGCGGCCGCGGCTCACCCGCGTATATCCGCAAGTACAAAAAAGCGGCCCGGAGGCCGCTTCGCTTATTAACCCTACGGTCCGATAGACGGCACTCTGTACAGTTGGATGCCGTATACGTCGAGACGAATTCTTAAAACCGAATCATCGCCGTTTGCCGGAGCCAGCCAAATGTAATCGTCCATCCCGCCGTCGCGGAAAGAGTCCGTCACGACAAAATCTCCCACTGTGCCGAGTTTCGCGAAATCGGAGTCGTCGGTCGAGACGAGGCGGGAGCGCAACAAATCCTTTCCGTGACTGTATTTCTCGCTGAGGGTGTCCAGGGTAAAGCGACCTTCGTAATGATACATAACCCCATTGTCCGCATCAACAAACATTTCGAAGTCGAGATTATCGAATATTCTCAGACGGACGGAGGGGTACTCCGCTTTGTCCATCCAATCGCCGATAAGGAAATCGGCGTTCAGGGACTCCCCATATTTGTAAGTGTCAAGCACTGTTCCGGCAACCGGATCCATTATCATGACCTTATCATTGGACATATAATGGATATGGACCTTGCCGGCGCCGTCGACGAAAAGAGATTTCGGCCAGAAAAAGCCGGCATCGACGTACTCCGCGGGCGCAGCACTATGTTTGACAACGGTTTTTCCGTCGGGGTCAATACAAAATAGCCATGGTTCGATATATCCCGTAAGGTAAACATTTTCTTCGGTGTCAAAAGCCCAGGAAGCGCCGTCGCCGCCGAAATCTTCGTTTACCCAGCGAACTTTGCCGGTGGCCGGGTCTAAGCAGTAGACCGAGCCGGCTTCCAGAAACAAATATCCGGCGCGTGTGATACCTATCGACTGAATGACGTCGCACATTCCAACGTAGCAACTATTCGTGACATACTCCCATAACTGGGTTCCGTTGATGGAAAAGGCTCTTATTATGCCCTTTACTTTGGCACCTGCTTCAGAAGTCAACTGCAACTCTATTCTTTCCACATTCGTCGTGGTAACTTCGGATGTTTGGGACGGCTGAGTTTCGGGTTGCTCGGAAGTTGCCGGCGGCTCGGAACCGGTGGGGTCACTGAGCGTCTGAGACGACGATGTTTCGGGTTGTTCGGAACCTGTGGGGTCGCCGGACGTTAGGGACGGCGATGTTTCGGACTGTCCGGATGATACGGCCGGATCCGTACCTGTGGTACCCGTCGTATGCCCGGCGGGAGCTATGGTCATGCTACACGCGGCAAGACCCACCGATAACAGCAGCACCAGTGCAAGTGATATGCTTTTTTTCATATTCTCTTCCTTACTAAATGTCGAAATATTCTAATTTTCGAAACGCATTTGCGTGCGTTTTCTGTTTTTTGCGCCTACTCCCACTCTATCGTGGCGGGCGGCTTGCCCGTGATGTCATAGACAACGCGGTTGACCTGCGGGACCTCGCTCGTGATGCGCGCTACCACACGATGCAGGACGGGATAGGGAATCTCGGCGCTGGCGGCGGTCATAAAGTCTCCGGTGCGGACGGCGCGCAGAGCGACCGTATAGTCGTAGGTGCGGGACGCGGCGCGGACACCGACCGAGCGCATATCGGTCAGGACGGCAAAGTATTGGCTGTACTCGTAGGCGAGACCGGCCGCGGCCAACTCCTCACGGAAAATCGCGTCGGCCGAGCGCAGGATGTCGGCACGCTCCTCGGTGATCGCGCCGATGATGCGCACGCCGAGGCCGGGGCCCGGGAAAGGCTGACGCATGACCTGCTCCTTGGGAATACCGAGAGCGAGCCCGACACTGCGGACTTCGTTCTTGAACAGCCAACGCAAAGGCTCGATCAGCTGCTTGAACTGCATATTGTCCGGGAGACCGCCGACATTGTGATGGCTCTTGACCAGCTTGCCGCCGGCACTGCCGCTCTCAACGATATCGGGGTAGATCGTCCCCTGCACCAGACAGTCGGCGTCGCCGAATTTGGCCGCCTCCTCCTCAAAAATGCGAATAAATTCAGCGCCGATAATGCGGCGTTTTTCTTCCGGATCGACGACGTCGGCGAGCTTGGCATAGAAACGTTGGCGCGCGTTCACACAAACCAGATTCATCCCGAAGCCGCGGCCGTAAACCCGTTCGACATCCTCCGGCTCGTTCAGACGCATCAGACCGTGGTCGACAAAAATGCAGGTCAAATTGCGCCCGATGGCCCGATGCGTCAGCACCGCGGCCACGGCGGAATCCACCCCGCCGGAGAAAGCGCAAATCACCTGGCGCGACCCGAGCTCGGCTCGCAGGCGGGTAACAGTGTCCTCAATAAAATTCTCCGCCGACCAGTCCGCCGCGCAGCCGCAAGTCTTCAGGACAAAATCGCGGATAATGCCGTTCGCGGTCAGTTGCGCCACCTTTGCGTCGACCGGATAGAAGACGGCGCCGACCCGATCCGAGAGCTCGATCAGGCGGAAGAACTCAACCTGCGCCTCGGTGGGAATCAGCCACAACAGCGGTAAATCAGTCTGTAACAGGGCTTCGGGAATAGCCTTGGCAAAGCCGGCGGCCGCGAGTTCGGGGTTCCGGTAGAGGTCGTAGTTCGGGTCGAGTTCGCTGTGCTCGGGGTCAGGCGCGGCGAGAATAATCCCCCGATAATTTCCGGCGGCGAGCTCGGCCGACGTGACCTTAGCGGTATGAATTACCGTAAACACCTGCCAGTCGCGGATTTGGTTGGCTAGCATCCGGGTCAGGCGGTTAGCGGCATCAATAACGACGATTTTGTCATGGCGGATATCGATTGAATTTTTCGGCTGCGTCATTTCCCTTCACGCTTTCATGTCTGTCAGCGCATATTTTACTCCTTTGAGTCTGAATTGGGAAATGGGCGCGTCACTGCATAAATGATCTTTCCGTCCAAAAAGCTGCGTGCCTCGACGAGGCGGATTTCCGAGTAGACCAGGTTCTCGATCAGTAGTTGGCCACCGGGCAAATAGATGGCCATTTGAATTTTGCGGCCGTCGGCTTTGACCTGCGGAGTTGAGGGTGTCCCGGAATCGCCTGTACTTGCAGAATTGCCCGGCTCCCCGGAATCGCCGCTACCTGCGAAATTGCCCGACTTTCCGGAACCACCTGTCTCTTCGGAATCGCCCGCGCCGGCGGAATCTTCTACGCCTTCCGAATCACCTTCACCGTCCGTATCAGCCGCCTCGGCGAGCGGATCCAAATGCTCGACCCGCCCGGGCCTGTGCCAGAAAATCAGGTCGCCGGGCTCCAAAGCGGCATAATTCAGTCGCCAATTGGCGATATTGGCCAGTTCCCGATCGGCGGCGGCTAGGATCGGCTGTCCCTCGAGACTCGAGCCGAGCCGGCCGGGGTAACGCATCACACCCGCGGCAACCAATCGGGCACCTGTTTTACTCCCACTGTCGGATGAGGCACGCAAGGCAGTTCGTTCCGCTGCAGTGAAACTGTCGGCTTCATAAGAACCTTCATACATGAGGGCGTTCCAAATCTGCGGAGTGGACTCAAGGACGAGCAGGGGACGGCGCGGCAGAGTAAGGCCGGCGACTTGGGCGGAGACATTGACGACGCCATTCATGTCGATTCCCGATGCGGTGAGTCCGTTGGGCAGGAACATGCAGGAAAGAAAACTACGGGCGTAGTTGGCAAAGCCCTGGGCGGTGCCGAGATAGACGTCGGCGTGCTTTTCGAGCGCGAGGATACCGGGCTCGGCGACCCAGCCGTATTGTCCGTCGGGCAAATAGACGCGGGCAAGACCGTTGGCACGATAGTTCGAATACAGTGTTGTGCCCAAGCCGGCGTTGACCACGGTATTGCCGCTACGGGCATCAGTAGTCACGCGCTTGGTACGATCGGTTATGATCAGGCGCTCCTTGACGTCATCCGGGATGTCGTCGAGCTCGGCGGAACCGGAGGATGCCGCGACCAGGTTCTGCGGCAGGACATAGCCGCGCAGACCGGGCGAGCGGGCCAGACCGTACGGATCGAGGTTGATTTCTACAAAGCCGTTCACTCCCCCGCTACGCGTCACCTGTACTTTGGTGTTGTAAAGCAGTTGGGTCAGGCGTTCGCCCTGTACGTCGGGCGTCGCCAGCACCCAGGCGGCGGCGACGTTGACCCGGCACTCCTCCCCTGCTTTGTAAAAGCGCGAGGTCAGAGCATTGGGATCTTCGTTGCGCGGGTCGGTGGGGGTTGTGGGGGCGGAACCGGCTTCGAAATGTCGGGCGATCAGCGGCCCGACGATAAATACGAGCGCTACGAGCAGAACGAAGACGAGCACCGCCAGCGTAAAGGGAGAACGAACCCGCGAGAACAGAACTCGCTTGCGTTCGGAGTCAATTTTCAGCCGGGTGGGCAGTCGGTTCGAACGGCGATCACGGCGGATTTTACCCAAAAGGGCGGCCCGGCCGGATAGATAATTGTCTTTTTGGGCTTCGGGGTTGAGGTAGTTGACGCGATCGATCTGGTCGTGGGTCTCTGAAGCGCGTGCCGAACTGCGCAGTTCCTTGACGGAACGCACCACGCCGCGTCGGGCGTTGCCCGCGCGCTGAAAAGGCAGCGGCTTACCGATTTCTTTGTCCTTCCGCCGCCGACGACGCAGAAATTGCCGGTTGTCGTCTCGGCGCAGGATGCGATCGCGCCTGCTCATGGCCGGGAATCCCCGGGTGGGGCGGGAAACGCATCCAAGGCATTAGCCGCAGATTCGCCCGACGCCGTGACACAAGTTGCAGATTTGTCCGACACCCCGGCAACGTTCGCGCCCCGTATCAGGCAAACGCAACTCGCCAAAGCGATCCCGGCATCGTGGCTGATACTAATTGCCATTTCCAACCCACCCAAACTCCGCCAGAGTTCGGCCGCGGCACCGTGCAAACGCATAACCGGAGCTCCTCCGGGAACACGCACAACCTCAAAGGCGCGCCAGCCAATGCCGGAACTCCACAGGCCGGTTCCAAGCGCCTTGGCCGCCGCTTCCTTGGCGGCGAAACGCCCGGCCAAAAATTCTATTTGCCGTTCGCGGGACTCGATTGCGTCAAAGTCAACGATCTCCGTCGGCGTGCAGACCCGGCGCAGAAAATCCCGCCCGTGACGTCGCCACACACCGGTCATACGCTCGATAGAGCATATGTCGATACCGTGGCGCAGGCGCGGCATTGCCGGGGTCGGCCCGCAATCGGATATTCGTAGCGCATCAGACATCGGCGCGCCCTCTCCTTCTCAGAACCAGACGCAGGTCGTCACCGCGGAAAGGAACCGGCTCAAAGCGACCCATTATACGCGAGACCAGACGCTCGTCGTAGGTCCGCCCCAAATCCGCGACCGACAGATTCGTCGTGATTATCGTCCTGAGTCCATGCTGTTCGCGGGATTGAAGCGTCGCCGAAAAGTCGGCTAAACGACTCTGAAAATATGGCGACTCGGTTCCTAAATTGTCAATTATCAGCAAATCGGCCGTATGTATACCGGCATAGGCCTCCTCCGCCTGCTCCAGGCGCACCGGATCGGGCTGGAACATACGGCGCATCAGGCGATATTCCTCAAATATCTCGTTAAAGCCCGTCGCAGTCATATAGAGAGCATAAATTCCGCGCTCCGCCAGAGCATTGGCCAGTGAGCCGGCCATAAAGGTTTTACCGGTTCCGGGGAGACCGTGGAATAGCCAATCGCGACCCTCGGCCGCAAAATCATCGGCGGACAGTTCGAGAGCCTGGCGCAGTGCCTGCATTGCCCGACCCTGCGCGACGGTGGAGAAAAGTGTCGCGTCAAAATAGGCGAAGCTACAGTTGCGCACATATTGCAGTTGACCGGCAGTCTGAATCAAGGATGCGGCTGTATTGCCCCAGCAATGCGGACAGGTGCCGCTGGCCAGAGTGTAGCCGGGAGCCGAGATATGGGTGTCTAAATCAATCACGCCGCGATCCCCGCAATGCGGACACTCATATTCGGGGACGTCATCATCGAGATTCAGCCCGCGTGCACGCAACCAGGCGTCTCTGGACTCCCGGATAATAACGAGCTCTGCCTCCGCCTCGGTCGGATCGTGTCCGGCGGCCTTGGCTGCCAGCCAGGTGCCGCGTGCCCAAGCCAGATCGGCTTCGATGGCCTGCAGTTCCGGGGAGCTTTCGAGTAGCATTTCCCGGCGACGGGCGAGATCATTCTCGGAACGGGAACGGGTGGCGGCATAACGGGCCAGGATTTTTCTGTTCAGGGTATCGCGAGAGAGAATCATAACTAAGGCTCTCCTTCTTTTTAATCGGTTACATTATCGGCTTCGTGATCGGTCGCGCCGCCGGTTGCGCTGTCGTTTGCGTCATCGGTCGCGGCGAGAAGATCGTCATTGTAAAAATCCGCCCAGAAATTCTCGTCGTAAACCCGCTGCTCGAAATTACCTTTGGCGGCGGGTTTGCGGCGGCGGTTGCCGCCGGCATAGGCGGCTCTCCTACCGGAAACGGCGGGCGAATTTCCGGGCTCGGCGGAAGGGGACATATTCCCCGCGGACTGCCGGCTTCGCCGGAATTCCTCCTGATGAGCACGAGCGGTGGCAACATCGGTCACGCCGGATTCGTACCAGGCGGTCAGCACCTTGTCGAAATAATCCATATTCGGAGAGTGCAGGCGCGTGCTGAGGCGCAGTGCATGGGTGATCAGATCGGCATCGTAATTGAATTCGTTGACCCATTTATTGACCAGACGGCGGTCGAAATCGGTCATGTCCTTGTTGAGCAAATTGCCGACCAGGCGGGTCATCGCATTAATTCTTTCACGCTGGCGGGCATCACGCTCCAGATCGTCATAATTGCGAATCCCGCGGCCGTGCCAATCCTCGGCCACGGCTCCAACATAGTACGGATTCAGCTTGTTGCGATCGGCGCACTCCTGGAAGAGGCTGTACATTACATTGGGCTCGAAGCCGTAACGGTCGAACCACTCATCGATCGAGTAGTACCAGCGCGGCGACATGATGCCCTGGAAGAAGGACTGATTTATCGAACTGATCGCCTCACGGCGTTGCGGATTGACCCGGCCGTGACGCGCCACGGCCTGGGCGTCGCCGGTTGCTCGGGGTTGGAAATAGCGGCTCAGCTCGATCTGTTTGACGTCGTTCGGCGTGAACTGTCCCTGAGCGCGGTTGCAGACAACGAGTTTGAGCTCGTCGAGCTCGTCAAGGGCGGCCTGCAAGTCCGTCTGCGCGCAGGAGAGCTTGCGCCCGACTTCGTCAATCGCGATCGGCGCTCCGGATGAGGCATGGAGATGCAGAGCCAGGATATAAAGCTTGACAGCTAAGCCGCTCAAATTTGGCATATATTCGGCGATAAATATATCCGGCACGGGCGTATCCGAAAGCACTATGCCACTGGAATTAAAGGTGCTCATCCGATTCCTTTCCGCAGAACCGAAGACGAAGCCGGAACCGACTCCGGGTTCCGCGCTCCGCTCGTCGCTTTGTTTTCTTCAATTAGTGAAAAGCTGCCAAACTTGCCCGTCGCAGTCGCAGCGGTAAAGTCCGGCAGCTTTAAAAGTCAATCTACAACTGTAGCCGCTACATTATAAACCTTTTTCGGATTCGCCGAGCTTCCCCGTCGCGAATTATTCTTCGCCGGCGGGAGGATCGTCGGAGGCCAAGCGGATCGTATAGTCGGCGGCCGCTTTGCGGGCATAGCTCAGATAACGATCGCGCGCGGCGTCCCGGGCTCTGGCGAAGATTTCCTCGACACGCTCCGCTTCGTACTTCTTGAACAGGGAGTTGTAGCGCACCTCCTGCATCAGGAAGTCACGGAAGCGATTCAGATCGGGCTCCTTCGAGTCGAGCGTGAAGGGGTTGGTGCCCTCTTCAACCTGCGGATCGTAGTGGTAGAGGTGCCAATAGCCGACCTCGACCGCTTCTTTCTCGCGGCGCTGACTGATGGTCAATCCGCCTCTCGTACCGTGGCTGATGCACGGCGCGTAGGCGATGATCAGCGAAGGTCCGTTGTAGGCTTCGGCCTCGGCGAGCGTCCGCAGCGTGTGCGCCTGGCTCGCGCCCATCGCGATCTGCGCCACGTAGACGTAACCGTAGGACATCGCCATCATGCCGAGATCCTTCTTCTTGACCGGTTTACCGCCGGCCGCGAATTCGGCGACCGAACCGAGCGGAGTGGCCTTCGAGGCCTGACCGCCGGTGTTGGAGTACACCTCTGTGTCAAAGACCAGGACGTTGACATTCTCACCGCTGGCCAGGACATGGTCGAGACCGCCGTAGCCGATATCATAGGCCCAGCCGTCGCCGCCGAAGATCCAGGTCGAACGTAGCGAGAGATAATCGCGGTTGGCGAGGATCGACTCAAGCGTCTTCTTCTCCGCCTCGCCGAGACCGGACTGTGCCGCCGCGGCCTCGAGCGCTTTGACCAGCGCCGCGGTCTGTTCGATGGTATTGGCAGTCTTGTCATAGTCGGCAAGCCAGGCCGCATGAGCCTCATTAAGCCGGTCGTTATTCAGCGCGGGCACGAGTTCGGCCAATTGATTGCGCATACGTTCGCGCAGCTGCTTGGCACCCAGGTGCAGACCCAGACCGTACTCGGCGTTGTCCTCGAAGAGGCTGTTGCCCCAGGCCGGACCGCGGCCGCAATGATCGGTCGTGTAGGGCTGCGAAGGCGCGGAACCGCCCCAGATCGAGGAACAGCCGGTCGCGTTGGCGATCAGCATGCGATCGCCGAAGAGCTGGGTGACCAGCTTGGCATACGGCGTCTCACCGCAACCGGCACAGGCGCCGGAGAACTCGAACAGAGGACGATTGAACTGCGAAGCTTTGACATTGGTCGCCTTCATCGGGTTTTCCTTGTGAGGAAGGTTGAAGACGTAGTTCCACTTCTCGGCCTGATCGAGATGATTCGCGAGCGGCTCCATAACGAGAGCCTTCGTGCGGGCCGGGCAGGTCTCCACGCAGGAACCGCAGCCCGTGCAGTCGAGGGCGGAAACCTGAATGCGGAACTTGTAGTTGTCGTAGGGGCGCATGCCGTTGAGCACCTCGGTGCCTTCGGGCGCGTTGGCTACTTCTTCGTCGGTCAGCAGGAAAGGACGAATGGCGGCATGCGGGCAGACCAGTGAGCACTGGTTGCACTGGATACAGTTTTCCGGTTTCCAGACCGGGATATTCATCGCAATGCCGCGCTTCTCGTACTGCGAAGTGCCCTGCGGCATGGTACCGTCGGCGCGGTCGGCAAAGGCCGAGACCGGCAGTGAGTAACCTTCCTGCCGATTAATGACATTGGCGATTTCGCGAACAAAGGCGGGCTGGTCTTCAACTACGACTGACTCGTCTTCCGCATCGGCCCATTCGGCCGGTACCGCGACTTGCTTCGCATCAGTAATGCCTGCATCGACGGCGGCATAGTTCATCTTGATGATATCTTCACCGCGATGTCCATAGCTACGGACGATGGCTTCCTTCATGTACTCGACAGCTTCGTCGACGGGAATAACGTTGGCGAGTTTGAAGAACGCGGCCTGCATGACGGTGTTGGTGCGACCGCCGAGACCGAGGCCCTGAGCGATGCTGGCGGCATCGATGGTGTAGAACCTGATGTTGTTTTTGGCGAGATAGCGACGCATGGCGGCGGGAAGATGTTCGGACAATTCTTCCTCCGTCCACTGCGTATTGAGCAGGAAGACACCGCCGGGCTTGAGCGTGCTCATCATGTCGTACTGACTGACGTAGGATTGCTGCGAGCAGCTGACAAAGTCCGCCTGATTGACCAGATATGTCGAATAGATCGGGGCATGACCGAAGCGCAGATCGGAAATCGTGATACCGCCCGACTTCTTGGAGTCATAGGTAAAGTACGCCTGAACCGACATGTCGGTATGGTCGCCGATGATTTTGATTGAGTTTTTGTTGGCGCCGACGGTGCCGTCCGAGCCCAGTCCCCAGAAGCGACAGGAAATCGTGCCCGCCGGCGTGGTGTTGATGTGCTCCTCGATCGGCAAAGAGAGGTGCGTGACGTCGTCGACGATGCCGATGGTGAAGTTGTTGCGCGGATTTTCGGCCTGCAGGTTGCGGTAGACGGCTAGGATCTGATCCGGGGTGGTGTCGCGCGAACCGAGTCCGTAGCGACCGCCGACAATCAGCGGGGGATTTTCGCTGTTGGCGTAGGCTCCGACCACGTCGAGGTAGAGGGGCTCACCGTGCGCGCCCGGCTCCTTGGTGCGGTCGAGAACGCCGACGACCTTGACCGTATCCGGCATCGAAGCCAGCAAATGGCGGATGCTGAAGGGACGATACAGGTGAACGTTGATGAGGCCGACCTTCTCGCCTTTGGCGACGAGATAGTCCACGGTCTCCATGACCGCGCCGACGGCCGAGCCCATGCAGACGATAACGTATTCGGCATCGGGCGCGCCATAGTAGTTGAACAGCTTATAGTCGCGGCCGGTCAGGCGGCTGATCGCGTCCATGTATTCTTCAACGATCTCCGGCAGAGCGTCGTAGTAGGGATTGGAAGCTTCGCGGGCGGTAAAGAAGATGTCGGGGTTCTGAGCCGAACCGCGGAGTTTTGGCTTATTGGGAGTCAGGGCACGGTCGCGGAAGGCCTGCAGGGCTTCGTGATCGACCAGAGCGGCCAGATCATCATAGTCGAGGACTTCAATCTTTTGAATCTCGTGCGAGGTGCGGAAGCCGTCAAAGAAGTGCAGGAACGGAACCCGACCGCGGATCGCGGAGAGGTGGGCAACGGCGGCCATATCCATCGCTTCCTGAACGCTGGCTGCGGACAGGGAAGCAAAGCCGGTCTGGCGGGCACCCATCACGTCGGAATGGTCACCGAAGATCGACAGTGCGTGGGCGGCGACCGCGCGAGCCGAAACGTGGAAAACGCCCGGGAGCAACTCGCCCGCTATCTTGTACATGTTCGGCAACATCAGCAGGAGTCCCTGCGAAGCCGTATATGTGGTGGTCAATGCACCCGAATTCAGCGAGCCGTGAACGACGCCGGCGGCTCCTCCTTCGGACTGCATCTCGATAACTTTGACAGTCTGTCCGAAAATGTTCTTTCTTCCCTGCTGCGCCCACTGGTCGACGTAGTCTGCCATCGGCGAAGAAGGCGTAATCGGGTATATGCCGGCTACCTCCGTAAAGGCGTAAGACGTATAGGCTGCCGCCATATTGCCGTCCATCGTCATATACTTTTTTTGCTTGGCCATAGAATTATCTCCTCGTTCTTTATTTGATCCTCAGATCCAATCTGTTAAATTGTTGTTTTCGGCGCGGATTCTCACCCGAACACCATCGATTATTGTAGCATATAACCGTAAATATCCCAACCCGACGGACACCGAAAATGTTGGTGAAAACGCATCCAAAGAGGCCGGCTTCGTCACGCCGCCGGTAATTCGCTCAATCAATGCCGTGTAAGCCGTAAACCGAAGCGACGGGATAGGTAAAAATGATCCCGGCGCCAGGCTGATCGATCGACAAACTCTGATAAATCGCCGCGACGATTTTCTTTTCGATGGCGGCCGGAGCTAGGATGAGGACGGTATCCTTTTCCGGTTCGACGGGCAAGTTAAATAGTGTTACGGTCTCTCCCGTGGCCGATCCGCGGGCGCGGATGATGGTTCCTCCGGTGCTGCCGGCAGTGCGGGCGGCATCGAGAACAGCGTCGGCCTTGCCGCGATCGACAATCGTGACGACCATGGTATGCGGCGTTTTGATGGCGCCTTCGGGCTGGATCGGGACCGGTGTGACTTCCTTGGCCGGGGTGGCTTCATTAACTGTTGAATTCATGGATTTTCTCTCTTCCTCATTTATGCTGGCGGGATTCGCGGCACCCAAGTCGGGGCCGGCAGAACTACTCCCGCTCGGGTGGACAACACCCGGATCAGCGGGCGCACCTGTAACGTCGGGTGTTCCCGGAACAACCCCGGCATCAATCATGGCCTGCGACGGCACACAACCGAGAATGCTCCCCAGGTGCTGGCTCCACATAATGCCCTTGTTCGGGCGATCGAAACGGAACTCCTTATAAAGAATCGGCATGACGCGTAGGGCGTCGGCTTGGCTGCAAAGCATGATGATCAATTCGCGCTCATACGTGTCGAGAGCGAGATAGCGCAAGATACGGTTGCGCACGGTTCCGAAGGCCGGGACTATGGTTCCGCCGCGGATCCCGAGCTCACGGGCACGGCGAAGTATCTTACCTGCACGACCTTCATTTACAACGATGCAGATGCGCATCGGTATTGTCAGCAGTCTAATTTTCATTGTCGTTGCCTCCATTTTCATTATCGTCTGCGGCTCCGTTCGCGTCAACCGGAAGCTCGACACGGCCGACTTCGGTAGCGAGATCAAAAGAAATTTCCTCCGGCGCCTCCGTCATAGCGGCAAAGCCAGCGGTACCTTCAACTTCACCGGCACCGAGCGTCGGAAACTCCTGCAGGTCGGCGATCTCGGCGGTACGACTGCGGCGGGCACTAAGCTTATAGAGCAGTCCGAGAAGCTGCAAAACAATCAGCGGGGTCATGGCGACCATGGCGATGATGCCAAAGCCATCGTTCAGCGGATCGCCCCACGGCACGGCGATTGCCACGCCCTGGGAAAATGCCAACACAAAGGTGGCGGTCATCGGTCCCGAGGCAACGCCGCCGGAGTCGAAGGCCATGCCGACGAAGAGATCCGGAACAAAGGGCATCAGTCCGAGGGCGATGATGTAGCCGGGTAAAAGGAAGTGCCAGAGTTGAGCGTCGGGTATAAGGATACGGAGAAGTGAGAGAGCGACGGCGGCACCGACGCCGAGGCTGAGCGCGATGAGGACGGGGCGGC
>JAAZIX010000062.1 GCA_012800655.1 Clostridiaceae bacterium
CACACGCATGAGGTCACAGGTTCAAGTCCTGCAGTGCCCACCATGCGGGATTAACTCAGTGGTAGAGTGTCACCTTGCCAAGGTGAAAGTCGCGAGTTCGAATCTCGTATCCCGCTCCACTGCTTCGGCAGTTCGGCACCATAGCCAAGTGGTAAGGCAGAGGTCTGCAAAACCTTTATCCCCAGTTCGAATCTGGGTGGTGCCTCCACAAAAAGAGACGACAAAACGGATCCGATCCGCCCGTCGTCTTTTTTATTATTTGTCTATAAAACCGAATTTAATCGACTGTCGATGAAATCCGTCATGGAGAAAAGCAAAGGACGAAAGAAAGTATACATAGAAAAAGAAGCCTCTCCGTCACGGAGAGGCTCTTCGCTACTGAGCTCGCGCCCGGGATTCGGGACATACTAGGCGAGACTAGATGTTTTCATTCTTCTTCTGACGATACAGGATGATCATGGCCGTTGCCAGGGCAAGCAGGAGGATACTGAGCCCGACAAGCATCTGCCATATATCGTTGCCGCCGCCGACTTTGGGCACGTCTGTGGCGGACTCTCCGCTCTCGGTTGTATCGGGGTCAACGTCTCCCGACACATCACTCGTATCCGTACCGGGCTCGGTCGCGTCAATCGGCTCGGTCGCTTCGCTCGGATCAGTCGCGTCGCTCGGACCAGTCGCGTCACTCGGATCAGTCGCGTCGCCCGGACCAGTCGCGTCGCTCGAACCAGTCGCGTCGCCCAGATTAACCTGCTCCGGCTCTGTCGGATCGGTGCTCGGTTCTGTGCCGGGGTCCATGCTCGGTTCCGTAGGTTCTGCGGAAACAATAAATTCAGTTGAAATACTACGATTATTAGTATAAACCATGGTCAATTTATGCTGACCCTGCGTGAGTTTTTCTAAGTACTCCTTGCTTACTGTAAGTATCGTACTCCCTTCGACTACTGTATAGTACTTCGGATCTACGACGGTATCATCAATCCGTAACTCGCGGAAATCCGTGCAAGCCCCGTTGCATCTGAAGGTTAAAGCACTTGTGCCGTTATACACTAAAACATTATCGGCATTTAATTGCTCAGGATTTGGTGTGAGTATCAGACCCTCATCTGGCGCCCCCTCACCCGACTCTTCAGTACCCGGATCTTCAGCATTGACAAGAGCCACATCGTCACGATTACGTACACGAATACGGTTGCCTTCGGGATCTATGGAAGACAGACCTACCGCCGTAGCCGTATCGCCGACTTTAAACGCGGGCATTGTCTTATCTTCACTATTGCTTTTGCCGATATAACCATCAATGAAGACACGGATCGCACCGGAACCGTCATCGAGAATAATCGCACTTATGACCCCGTTCTCCTCCTGTACTTCCTTGACTTTACCTTCTACTTCAACCAACAATCCGAGATTTGTCGCGACATCCGCTGTCCGGACTTTTGTCGGATCAAGAGGGTTCACGGCGGCATCGATTAACTCAATGCTATCCACGTTCAATTGCTTCTCGTCTTGATATGCGCTGGTGGTGCCGTACAATTTGATTTTTTGGCCGGCTTGGAAATTACCCGAGATAGGGAAGATGTTGATGCCGCCGGTCGCGTCCTGCACGTAGGCACTGTCAAAGAAGGCGGTATTCTTATCGTATCCGCTGGCATTCGATGTCAAGACAGCTTCGACAACAAAACTCGTGCCTTCCGGAGCGGCTTGTACTTCGGCGATTGTACTTACCGCTTGTTCCTTATCATAAACGGTCAATTGAATCTCTGCACTCAAGACACCCGCGTCGGTTGTCACCTTAACCACTACAGTCCGGCTGCCTGCCGCAGTCGGAACGATGTCGTGCGTAATCGTTACATCGCTGCTTCCGGCTGGAATGACAGGTAAATCACTTGTAACGGTATGCAATACCGCGCCGTCTTTGATTTGATATTCTACTTTTTCAATCGTAGCGGCACTTCCGGTCGTATTCACAAACCTCGTTGTGATGCTTGTTGCTTCGCCGACAAACTCCAGTTCCGTATTTTTACTGACGGAATTAATATCCACTTTTTCAATGAAGCCTGTCCAAACCGGAGCGGTTACGGCGAGTTCGCCGTCTACTTGTGTGACACGCACATAGTAATACGGACTTGTATTGACCAGAGTTGTTTCGAAAGAAACGATATTCGCGTTAGCCTCTTTCGCGTACAGTACCTGCCCGCCTTGTCCGATGATTTCCACTTTCTGAATGACATCATCCCAATCCGAATCGGCGACATCTACTTTTACGCGGATCTCGTTGCCGGCTTCAATCGTTGAACCCATGATATTTCCGTCGACATAAAAGTCGATCGTTTGGTTCTTATCCTCTGTGGCATAGACACGCAGGTCCAAGATAGCCTGCACAACGGCTTCTCTGGTCAAAGCATCGGCAATAACAACGGTTCGGGTATCGTTCGCGTCTCCCCATTTCCCTTTGTGATTGTCCTGGTTGTTTGAAGGAGCCAGTTTCCAGCCTTTGTCCAAAGCCTTTGTATATTGGTCATAGCTTCTCCAGTAGCCGTTGCTCCCTACCTTACCTTCGCCGTTTCCGACCTCAATGAGTTTCAAGTTCTTGTTATATTCCGGAGTGTAATGCGCGAAGTCATCGAACGTACCGAATGTGGAACCCGGATGGTTGAACTGTGAGAAAGACAACGGATTCTTTGTGCTCACATCGGCCAGAAGTTCATAATATGCGAGCAACCCCTTGGACTCCGACTTGTCGTTATAGACGGGATGATTTCTCGACACAAAACCGTCTGTATTGTAAGTATTGATATGACCATAGTTGGCGCCGGACTTTGTCCACGTCATCTCATAGCCGAAAAGTGTCGCGAAGTAACCGGGATTGTTATAACTGTCCGCGATTTGCTTGTAGTGTTCCCATTTTTTCAACTGTGAATCCAGCGGCGAAACGAGACCGCTCTTTTCATCATACATATCTCCCAAATTGCCGTCCGTATCGAAATAATTCGAGTGGTCGGCTAAAGAGAAGAAGTCTATATACTCCGCATTGGCCGCATAGGTGTAAGCATCATGCAGGGAACCGGCGCCGTCGGAGAAGTTGGTGTGGGAGTGAATTTGGCCGCGATAGTGACGGAATGTAGATTCGCCGATGAAGAATGCCCATTTAAACGGATCTGATTTTTTACCGTCGGCGCGAGTCACATTTACTTCCAACTCCAAACGACCGTCCGGCAAATCAGCTGTCGGCGTATAGCTCGCTTTATTGTCCGCAACTGTCATCTCTACAGCATTATCTTGAATTTTCAAAGTAACTGTCGGGTTCTCGCCCGCATTAACCAGATCTACCGAAATCGTCGGACGCTTCTCGTCTTTCGTCTCATAATTTGCGCTCGGACTCGGGTTCAGGACGCTCGGTTCATCAATGAGCTGCAAGAGATACGAAGTGCCGAAGCTTGCTGTCTGGCCGTATTCAAACGGAGCAAAGTACAAGTCCGTAGTCTGATTTCCGGATAAATCCGTCGCGGATACAAAGAACTCCACCTCGTCCGCGGTCATATGCGCCGCGGGAATACGTAATTCATACATATCGGAGTCATTAGCCGGCGTTAGAATAGTGGCAAATTGCGCGGGGCTGTTATCCGCTTTTATATAGTTGACACCCGCTTTCACTTCCCGCAGACCGACATTATCCAAGACTTCAAAGCTGATCACATACTCCAGACCTTTTTTCGCTGTCGGGAACTGCGGCAGAATGATAAAAGGTTTCAAAGTATCGTTCGTGATAATATAATCTTTATAGTCATTCAAACGGATTTGCGGTGTTCCGCTATGCGGCGAAATCGCGCCTTTAATGTCGACAATATCGCCCGCTTGTGATCCGATGGGGTATTCCGGCGCACGATATGTCTGCAGCTGCAAACCGTCTGCGCTCTTGAAATAAAGCTGGCCCGAGCCGCCGTCATATACCGGCAACTCCACATCCTTGAACATGACATACTCATTCACGAATTGGTCGCCATAGATCACTATATCCGCTACCGTAATTTCCTGCGGTTCAAACACTGGCGCGTTGCCCACTACTTTCATGGTCTCCACATTGCTCAATTCGGGCAAACCATAGAATAAAATAGCGTTACCCTTGGCCAGCACAATATCGCCGGGCTGCACTGTTTCGGTCGGACCGTAAATCTGATAGCCGAAGATTTGCTCATCAATAATATCTTGAATGATAAGTGAGTTGCCGCCGCTGTAGGAATAAGTTACAACACCGATGACATAGATACCTTGGGCATTTTCTCTTGACAAATCAGCTGCTTCTTTAACGTTGTATATTTTGCTTATGCCTTCGGCAGTTTGGATATCCGAAATATCTTGCTCCGTAATCGGATCGGGCCAATCCGTTGTAAAGATTTTGTCTTCCCAAGTCTGGTCGTTCACAATTTCGACATGCGTAGCGTCGGCCACACGCAGTTGATATGTATCATTATATTGTGCCGCAATTGCCGTCACGTTGACGATATTACCCGCCTGGTAGTCACCCGCGGGAATTTTGTAAATATTGATTTGTGTACCGTCTGCGGTTATAAGAGAATTGCCCGCGGTATCCAGCGAAATCAAAGTGGCATTTTTAATTTTAATACGCTCCGACTCATAGCTCTCCGCGTCGGCCAAATAATCGTTCAGAGCAATCTCTTGTGCTGCCGGTAAGGGATTGTCGGAGGACTTCACACTGTAGCTTGTTTCATTAAGCTGCAACAAGCCTTTGTAGTCACCGTTTGATCCGGTTGCTTCAATAAGGTCGCCTAAACTGATGGAATCATCATAGTCGCGCAAACGCAACACGATACCCGCTGTCGCGTCTTGAATCGTTATGCTTTTGCCGTCAACCATCGTGACAATGCCCGAAGTGGTATAAGATCCTGTTTCAGCACGACCTTCGGCGATAGTGAGTACGGATGTCGGAGGATTGTCGGGAGGCGGAGTGGGATTGCCTGACCCTGAGGATTCAACCTCTACGATGCCGGATGTGTTTTTCAAACCGGGAGCACTAAAATACGCTGTTAAGTTCCCTGTTACATCGACCTGTTTTCCGAGATTTTCAGGATGGTCTTTTAAATTCCAGGCAGTGCGGACGGCATTATTAGGTAACTGTACCGGTAGCATTTTAGTGACATCTGTCTCATTCGGATTAGTCGCGAGCATGAGATTCGTATTTACATGCCCGGATGTCACCAGCTGCGGCCCGTTTGCAACAGTACCAATGATATGTCCTCTCACTGTCTGGTCATTTAAACCTTGATTTGCAATGGCTTCTTCCACGGTAAGCGGCGTCAACGCGGACACCGTATCCGTCAGAAATCCTACCGATATAATCTGTACAAACACCAAAATGAATGCCAGAAACTTCAAAAATTTCTTTTCTTTCATAAAACACCCCTGTAGTTAAATATTCACTTAAGTACAAGTGTATATGTGCATTGTTATATAAGGAGTAAAATCATGTAAAAAACAAGTTTAAAAAATGTTGGGACGGCGTTCCAAGTTTGGTGGTTGGGATATTGCCTCTATCCAATCGCCGGATAAAAAATACCCTTGGTAAATTGCCAAGGGTATAAAACTTGTTTTTTAACGTATCAGCGGAATTTCGCGAAGAATGCCTGTAACTTAGCTTCTAATTTATCGTTGCTCCGGTATCCGGAATGTCGTTATGATATAGCGTTGATTTGCGCCCCAACGCCCCCCGCGAAACTTTGAAATGGCAAAACTGTCCGCGATCTTTAGGGAACCTTAAGGGCGCGAGCCTATAATGGACTATAATAGGATTATAGGAGGGGTGCCGTGCGCATTTTAGTAGCGGAAGACGATCTGAGATTATTAAAGACGTTGTTGCATATTTTGGAAGCCAACGCATTTTCCGCAGACGGGGTAACAAACGGTACCGACGCATTGGCCTTTGCGAAATCCGGCGAATATGACGGCCTCGTGCTGGATATTATGATGCCCGGGATGGATGGCGTACAGGTGCTGAAAAAGCTCCGTAGCCAAAATATCACGACGCCGGCTCTGTTTCTGACCGCGAGGACGGAGATTGAACAGCGTGTGGAGGGACTCGACGCCGGAGCGGACGACTATCTGGCGAAGCCGTTCTCCACGTCGGAGTTACTCGCGCGGATACGGGCCATGCTACGCCGAAAAGACAACTATATCCCCGACCTTCTGAAGCTGGGCGACCTGGTGCTGAACTGTTCCACCCATGAGATCTCGTTCGGCGCGCAAACGCAGGGACTCAGCGGAAAGGAATTTCAGGTGCTGGAGATGATGATGCGCAATCCCCGCATGCCTATCACCACGGAGCAGTTCATCACGCGTATCTGGGGTTGGGAGACGAGCGTCGACACCAGCGTCGTGTGGGTGCATATCTCTAATCTGAGGAAGAAGCTGGAGAAGATGGGAGTGCCGCTCAAAATACGGTTTGTGCGCAATGTCGGCTATTCATTAGAGGTCGGGGCATGATTTATAAATTAAGAAGGCGTCTTATCTGGATCAGCGGTTTATCCGTCGTCCTTGTTTTTATTATCATTTATGCGGGTATCTCTGTATTAAGTGCCAACAGACTGAACAATATGATGGATATGTTGACGGACGGGATATCTCCGAGTGACGGTCGGTTCCCGATATTCAACGAGAAGAACCCGCCTCCGCCCAGCGGCTTCGCGCCTTTTATTACGGAGGAAACACCCTTCAGTACCCGCTTTTTCACGGTAAGGTACGATCTCTCCGGGCGCGTTATCGCGGCGGATGTGGAATTCATCGCGTCTGTTACGGATGAAACCGCACGGGAATACGCCGAGCAGGCCGTGCGTTCGGGAAAAGAACGCGGCTGGATTGAAGGATACCGCTATAAAATATCGGATACACACAGGGGACGGATAGTCGTGTTTGTGGACGGAACGATGAACCGCTCGTTTACGCGCACGCTCCTACTCGTGGTGGGAATCGTACTGCTGTGCAGCCTGGCCCTTATTCTTGTTCTGATCATTTTATTCTCAAAACGCGGCGTGAAGCCCATTGCGGAGAGCTACGAAAAGCAGAAACAATTCATCACAGACGTGAATCACGAACTGAAAACGCCGTTGACGCTGATCCTGGCCAATCTGGACATCATCGAGGCGGATATCGGCAAGAATGAATGGGTGGATGACATCCGCGCCGAGGGGAAGCGGATGAACGCCCTTGTGAAGCAGCTTGTGATGCTCACCCGCATGGACGAGGAGAAAACGGAAATTAATGTCAGCGCGTTTTCGCTCAGCGACGCGGTTAATGATACTGTCTCCGAGTTCCGGACGCTTGCGGAGGAAAGAAGAAAACCCATCTACGCGGATGTACGACCGGGAGTCACTTACACCGGCGACGAAGCGGGAATACGGCGCGTGATTTCCATCCTGTTGGACAACGCGCTGAAATACTGCGACGAGGACGGGAACATCTCTCTGTCGCTCTCCGTGAAGCGCCACCCCGTGATCCGCATGGAAAACACATTCGCGGAGGTGGACAACATAGAGCTGGATAAGCTGTTTGACCGTTTCTATCGTGCGGACAAGGCCAGGACTTTCACCGGTTGCTTCGGGATCGGCCTATCCATCGCCAAAGCGATCGTGGAAAAGCATCACGGAGAGATCCGCGCATACAAAACCGGGCAGGGACGTATCGGTTTTCGCGTCGCCTTAAAATAGTCTTTCAACATCACTTTCAATTCCAAACGAATGCGCTGCTTCGCGTCGCGGTGAAGCGTTTTCTCGACCGGGGAGCTCATTTAGTTTCCTTTAGTCTACCTTTAGCCTCGATTTTTATAATGAACGAGACTCAAGGTGCAAGGAGGAATTGTCATGAGTTCAACCAAAAGATTATCCAAGGCGGAGCGTAGAAATCGCCGTATCCGTATCGGGATATGTGTTGTCGCCATCGTCGTTCTGTTACTGATTGCCGCGGTTCTTTTTTTTCAGAGGCAGGTTCGCCGGAATTTCGCTACCAATGATCAGAATGTTTTAAGCGCCAATGTCAGTACCGGCAGTATCAGCACTACCGTTTCCGGATCCGGGGCGCTGGTCAGCGACGGGATCACGGAGACGACGATCCCGGCCGGCGTGAAAATCAAGAAGGTTTATGTTGAAGAGGGCGCGCCGGTGAAAGAAGGCGATATTCTGGCCTCGGTAGACGCAGCTTCCGTTTTGGCGGCTTTATCGGATGTTCAGCAAGAACTGGACGCTCTGGACAAACAGCTGGCGGATGTCAGCGACGAGGAAGTGGATTCCACGATCAAGACCTTTATAAAGGGTCGCGTCAAGGCAATCTTTGCGGAGGAGGGCGATGATGTGGCCTCAGTCATGTACGAGAACGGTGCGCTTATCCTGTTGTCGCTGGACGGGTACATGGCCGTAGATCTGCAATCCGCGGCATACAGCGTCGGAGATTCGGTTGACGTGACCGCTTCGGACGGAACGATCTATACCGGAACCGTGGAAAAAGCAACCGCGGAAAAAACAACTATTCTGATCTCCGATGATGGGCCGTCCTATCAGGATCGGGTGACCGTCGGCGACTCCGACAGCGGAACGCTGTATATCCATGAAGAGCTGAAAATCATCGGCTACGCCGGGACGGTCGAATCCATAAAGGTATCCGAAAACAGTTCGGTCAGTGCGTCTTCCAAATTACTCACCTTGACCGACACCTCCTATTCCGCGAATTATGACAGTATCCTGAAGCAACGCAAGGATCTGGAAGCAAAGTTGCAGACGCTCATCAAGCTCTACCAAAACGGAGCGATCCTGGCGCCGATTTCGGGGAATATTGACAGCGTTTCTTACAAAGAAGATTCTGCGGGAACCGGTACGCAAAATGCTTCCACCTATGGAAGCGTGACTGCCGACGTAAGCGCGGTAGTTTCCTCACAGAAGGATGAATCCGTATTGCTCTCTATCGATCCGGGCAAAAAGATGACCGTTTCCATAAGCGTAGACGAAACGGATGTGCTTTCTCTTGCAGTCGGACAGGAAGTATCCGTTACCGTCGAATCCATCGGTGACGATAAATACACGGGAACGGTGACGGAGATCGATACATCCACGGCATCCAGTTCCGGCGGCGTGACGACTTACGCGGCAACCATCACCTTAGACAGGGCGGAAAAAATGCTGGCGGGGATGACAGCCTCAGCGTCCATTGTGATCGAAGGCCGGGATAACGCGTTGCTTCTCCCGGATGACGCCGTCCGGAGAACTAGTTCTTCCGCCTATGTGTATACCACCCATGATGAGTCAACCGGCGAGCTCGGGGGCATGGTGGAAGTGAAGGTCGGTATTTCCAACGGTAACTATGTGGAGATTTTGGAAGGACTTAAGGAAGGCGATACGGTCTATTATACGGAGCCCCGGAACAACGGCTTCGGGAACTTCGGCGGTGGTATGCCCGGCGGTATGCCCGGTGGTATGCCCGGAGGTATGCCGGGGGGTATGCCGGGCAATATGCCGGGTAATATGCCGGGCGGCAGGAATACGTCGGGCAATTCGGGCGGGATGGGCTTCCCCGGGAATTAAGGAGGCGGACGATATGATCGACTTAAAAAACGTTTCCCGGGTCTATCAAGTCGGTTCCGGAAAGGTCTATGCGCTGAACAAGGCGACGCTGCATATTGATGCAGGAGAGTTCGTCAGCATCGTCGGCCCTTCAGGGAGCGGAAAATCCACGCTGATGAATATCATCGGTTGTCTGGATATCGCGGATTCCGGAACCTATCTTTTGGACGGCATTCCTATTGAAGATTATACGGAGACGGAACTCGCGAAAATACGCAACCGGAAAATCGGCTTTGTTTTTCAAAGCTTCAATCTGATCGATAAGCTGACCGCCGAGGAAAATGTGGAGCTACCCCTGATTTACCGGGGCGTCGGCAAGGCGGAGCGGAAGGCCCGCGTCGCGGAGGTGCTGGAGCGTGTCGGCCTGACAAAATGGTCGCATCATCTTCCCACGGAGCTCTCCGGCGGGCA
Source organism: Clostridiaceae bacterium (assembly GCA_012800655.1). Classification (GTDB taxonomy): domain Bacteria; phylum Bacillota; class Clostridia; order Saccharofermentanales; family Fastidiosipilaceae; genus JAAZIX01. The sequence continues at coordinate 10,032 of JAAZIX010000062.1, forward strand.
GCAGCAGCGGGTGGCGATCGCGCGGGCGATTGTCACAAAACCATCCCTGATTTTAGGAGACGAACCTACGGGAAACCTGGACTCCAAAACAACAGGAGAGATCATGGAGATCTTTCGCGAACTGCATGAACAGGGCAACACGATCATGCTGATCACACACGATCAGGAGATCGCGGAGCAGGCGTCCCGGATCATACATATCCGGGATGGGGTACTGTCGGAGGTGAGCATATGATTCAGTCATTTAAAATGGCGCTCAAATCGATAGCCGGAAACAAATTGAGGTCGTTCTTAACGATGCTGGGGATTATCATCGGCGTAATGGCGCTGGTCATTCTGGTCAGTCTGGTCAGCGGAGCCACCGGATCGGTTACGGACTCCATTTTCAGCTTGGGCAGCAATCTGCTCACGGTGACGATATCCGATGACAAAGGGGCGCCGATCAATCTGCAAACGTTGAATGAGTGGATGGAGAAAGACGGGATCGGGCTCATCGCTCCGTCGGGCGAAACCAGCGCGACGGCGCGGTACGAGGGTAACAGCGGTTCCGTGACCGTATACGGAACGACGCCACCTTATGAAACGATCAACGGTCTCTCCCTCCTTCTGGGAAGGTTTATCAAGTCTTCCGATGTGGACAACCATACGAATGTGGCCGTCATCAACGAAACGGCGGCGACGGAACTCATCGGTTATACGGATTGCATCGGAGAAGAAGTGTCGCTGGACGGCGTCAAATTCACCGTTGTGGGTCTTCTGGAGGATGACGAGAAATCTCTGACGGCGGTCTTCGGCAGAGGCTCCGTCGTGGCTTATATCCCATACACGTCACTGATGCGCCTGTCTTCCGAGGCGACGTCCAACATTACGAGTTTTTCCGTCAGCGCCGAAACGGACATGGCTACGGCGGAAGCGGCCGTGACTTCGCTTCTGATGGAACGGTTCGACCAGGATGATGATGCGTTTACGGTATCTTCACGGGATATGCTGGAGGACGCCATGAGCGACGTTACCTCCGTCTTGATGATCCTGCTGGGCAGTATCGCCGGGATTTCCCTGATCGTCGGCGGGATCGGGATTATGAATATTATGCTGGTCACGGTAACGGAGCGGACACGGGAAATCGGTATCCGCAAAGCCATCGGCGCGGGCCGGGGAGTCATTTTGCAGCAATTTCTGCTCGAATCGGTAGTTCTTTGTATGTTCGGTTGCGCTATAGGTGTATTCCTGTCCTGGGCGGTGTTGCGGATCATTTCCGTGGTTGTATCCAGCCTCAGCATATCGTTCTCTTTGGAGTGGAATGTGGTACTGATCGCCGTGGGCTTCTGCTTCCTGATCGGCATCGTATTCGGACTGTATCCGGCGAATAAAGCCGCGAAGATGGAGCCTGTCGAAGCGCTTCGCTACGGCGGCTGAATGGAGGTTAATTAATCGATGAACAAACAAACCGTATCCCCTTCAGGCAAAAACAGAGGGATTGTCTATATCATACTCATGGTGTTATTCACACTTGTGATGATTGCCGATTTAGTGATTCTTGCCCTGGTTCCCGCGACGGGCACAAGGAATTTCCCGAACTTTGATCCGTCGTCCAACCCTTTCTTTAACGGCGGAGGCGAAGCGCCGGGCGGGCAGTTTCCAATGCCGTCCGGAGGAGATCCGGGAGGCTTTTCTCCCCCCGGCGGTCAACTTCCGGAAGGATTTACGTTGCCGAGCGGGATTTCTCCGCCGACCAACGAGGAGTTTGAAATGCCGGAGGGATTTACGCTACCGGAGGGCGGGTTTAACTTCCCGGGCGGAAATACGGGAGGACGCCCGCCGAGCGGCGGACGACCCTTCGGCTCCGGAAACAGCTTTTTGTCGTTTGTCCGCAGGGCCTGGCTCCCGATCCTGATAGTTTGTCTACTGGGTGACGGTATCTGCCTGTTTCTGTATATCCGGCTTAGAAGAAAAAAGTCCGCCGAGACACAGCAGTCTCTTGCCGAATCGGAAGAAGGTTCGGAGGATGACGCGGACGACAAAAAGAAGAAAAAAGGGGGCTGGATTCTACCCTTGTGTCTCGTCCTCGCCGTCGCGGTTGTAATTGCGTCTTTGCCTCTGGGGGATTCCGATACGAAAGCCGTGTCCGCTAACGAACAGGTGATATCCGATACGGCGGAAAAAGGCACGATTTTGACCGTGCTTTCCGGAACAGGGACTCTGACGGATGAGGCGGCCGAATTGGTCAGCATCCCCGTCAGTGTCGGCATCACAGCCTACCATGTAAACAACGGCGATACCGTTGCGGCGGGAGACGTTTTGGCCTCGGTCGATAAAGCCTCCGTCGGCGTTGCCATCGCGGAGTTGCAGACGGTAATAGACGAACTCGACAAGGATCTGGACGTGGCCTCCGACGAAAGCGCAGACGCCGCGATAACCGCGGCTGTGGGCGGAAGGGTCAAGCTGATTTACGCGCGGGAAGATGAGAGCGTTGCGGATACCGTATCCGAACACGGTTGCCTGATGTTGCTCTCATTAGATGGTCTCATGGCTGTAGATCTGGAAAATGCGGACGGGATTTCCGTGGGCGATACGGTAAAGGTCGCCTTTTCTGACGGAACGGAAGAAAGCGGTCGCGCCGCGGCAAAAGAAGACGGGATTTTGACCGTTACGATCTCCGATGAATCGGCAAGCTGTGGGGACGTCGTATCCGTATGGAAAGAAGACGAACAGCAACTCGGCGAAGGTAGCTTGTACATCCACAGCGAACTGAGAATTACCGGGTATTATGGGAATATTTCCTCTGTGCCCGTGGAGGTGAACACCCTTGTGGACGAAGGCGACACCCTTTTAGAACTCAGCGATGTGGGCCGTACAAGCGCCTATGAAAACCTTCTGAACCGAAGAAAACAGCTGGAAGATCAAATGGCCTCCTTATTCAGACTGTATCGGGACGGGTACATCCGTGCCGAATCGAGTGGGATCGTCTCCGGAATTTCCGCGGACAGTACGGTCGTCAGCCTTTCCGCGAAGAGTAACAAGAAAGAAACGAATCTGGCGGGATCCGGCGTTGTAAAAACAAGCGCGGTCACGCAAAGTCGGACTGTTTCCCTCATGCGGCTAACGACTCTGTCCTATCAGAAAACCTCGCAGGTAAAAATGCTCTCTGGCTTGCAACAGCCTGTCAATCCGCCGCAACCAACCGGCTCGCAGAAACCCAGCGATCCGCCGGCACCTACTGGTTCTCAGGAGCCGAGCAATCCGCCGCAACCAACCGGTTCGCAGAAACCCAGCGATCCGCCGGCACCTACTGGTTCTCAGGAGCCGAGCAATCCGCCGCAACCAACCGGTTCGCAGGAGTCGACCGGCCCGACGCAACCCACTGGTCCGCAAGAGCCGACCGGCCCGACGCAACCCACCGGTCCGCAAG
>JAAZIX010000063.1 GCA_012800655.1 Clostridiaceae bacterium
ACGATACGGTCGGCAGTATTGAGGTTGGTAAGCGTGCAAATCTGGTTCTGGTGGATGAGGATATCAATTTGCATGGAGTGTGGCTGGACGGTCATGAGGTGAAGCGCTCAGACGGTTGTATGTAAGAGTGTGACGGTACTTGACAGGAACTTATAACGGAGGGTTTTAGCATGTGTGAAGACAAATATTTTCTCGATGAAGCCGACGAGGCAATTTTTACCAATGTTAATCTCATTATGGCCGACCGCATACTTACCGGTATGCGTCTGAGAGTGAAAAACGGAGTTTTGGCCGCTTTAGAAGTTGATGAACCCGGAACGTTGCCTGCAGACGGGAAAAATTTACGGATAGTCGACTGCGAAGGATTGTATTTGGCCCCCGGCTTTGTCGATCAGCACTGCCATGGCGGTGCGGGAGGGCGCTTTGTGGAGAATCCCCGTGCTGCGACTGCTTTCCATCTGCGTCACGGTACCACATCTGTGATGGCGACCTTCAGCAACCGTCCGACAGTGGCGGGGATGCGTGACGGAATCAGTGCGATTGCGGATTTTTATTTCAGTGATGACCCCTTAGCGGCGGCAGTCAGCGGCATTCATATGGAAGGTCCTTTTCTGAGCCCGGATTTTGGCGCCAGTAAGGAATGGTCGATAGCTCCGGATGTCGAAATGGCACTGGAATTCCAGCATCTGGCGCGAGGGATGCGTAGCATCTGGAGCGTGGCCCCCGAATTGCCCGGTTGTTTCGAGATTTGTCATGCTCTGCGTACCAGCGGAGAGGAGCACCTGCCGCGCTTCCTGGTCGGACACAGTGCCGCTTCCTATGAAGAAATCATGGCACTTTTGCCACTCGGTCTGGGTGCCGCAACGCATTGTACCAACGCCACCGGACGTAGCATTGAACCGACCCGCTTCGGCGGAACCCGCGAGTTCGGGGTTGATGAGACCGTCTGGTTGACTGATGCTATCAGTGCCGAGGTTATCCCCGATTATTACGGTGTGCACGTGCGACCGAAGATGTTGGAACTGATTTTGAAAATCAAAGGTGACGAGAGAGTAATTATTGTTACCGATTGTACCGGTGCCACCAGCGCGGTTCCGGACTCGGTTCCGGCCGAATTCAATACGGATCAACTTGACGTGCGCTTCAACGACCGCGGCAGATTGTCCGGTAGTCAGCTGACGATGGATCGGGCGGCTAGGAACATGCGACGTCATACCGGAGCTTCATTGGTTTCGATCTTCCGGATGGCGGCGTTGAATCCGGCCCGTTTTATAGGAATTGACGATACAGTCGGCAGTATTGAGATCGGCAAACGCGCCAACCTGGTTCTGGTGGATGAGGATCTTAATTTGCACGGAGTATGGCTGGACGGTCATGAGGTGGCACGCCCGGGCGGGCAAATATAATATATGGAGTGGATATACTTGACAGGAACTTATAACGGAGGATTTTAGTATGTGTGAAGACAAATATTTTCTCGATGAAGCCGACGAGGTAATTTTTACCAATGTAAATCTCATCATGGCCGACGGCATTTTGTATGACCGGCAGTTGCGGGTAAACGGTGGCGTGATCAGTGCTCTGGAGACTGCCGGAACTGAAAACTCGGCGGATAGAGGTTCGCTACGCGTTATTGACGGCGGCGGTCTCTATCTGGCCCCCGGCTTTGTCGACCAGCACTGCCACGGCGGCGGAGGAGAGGACTTTATGGAAAATCCCCGTATCGCTACAGCTCACCACCTGCGCCACGGTACGACTTCCGTGATGGCGACTTTCACTATTCGCCCGACGATGAAGCAGATGCGAGACGGAATTAGTAGGATTGCGGATCTTCATTTCAGTAACGACCCCTTGGCGGCGGCAGTAGCCGGGATCCATATGGAAGGTCCTTTCCTGAGTCCGCATTTCGGAGCTAGTAGCGATTGGTCGGTTGCTCCGGATGTCGAAATGGCACTGGAATTTCAGCGTCTGGCGCGGGGAATGCGCAGTATTTGGAGTGTCGCTCCCGAGTTGCCGGACTGTTTTGAAGTTTGCCGTGCCCTGCGTACCGGTGGAGAAAAATATCTGCCGCGTTTCCTGGTCGGACACAGTGACGCTGCGCATGAGGAAATTATGGCGTTTGTGCCTCTCGGACTGGCTTGTGCAACGCATTGCACCAATGCTACCGGACGTAAAATCGAGCCGACCCGTTTCGGCGGAACCCGCGAGTTCGGAGTCGACGAGACCGTCTGGCTGACCGATGCCATAAGTGCCGAGGTCATTCCGGATTATTACGGTGTGCATGTACGTCCGTTGATGCTACAGCTAATTTTAAAAATCAAGAGTGACGAGAGAGTGATTATTGTCACCGACTCTTCCGGTTCCTCCTGTGGCGTTCCGGATTTTGTTCCGGCCGAATTCAATACGGAAGAATTGGATGTGAGTTTTAACGATCGCGCCGAATTGGCCGGCAGTAAGCTGACGATGGATCGGGCGGCTAGGAACATGCGGCGTCATACCGGAGCTTCTTTGGTGTCGATCTTCCGGATGGCGGCTCTTAATCCGGCCCGTTTTATCGGAATTGACGACACGGTCGGGAGTATCGAGGTAGGTAAACGCGCCAATCTGATTCTGGTGGATGAAGATCTTTATGTGCACGGAATATGGTTGGACGGTTGTGAGGTAGCACATCCGGGTGGGTGCGTGTAAGGGCGTGGTTGAGACAAATTTTGTTCGATGAAGTCCTGCAGCAACTCATCCAGGTTCTCTCGTCGTCTCTTTCGGTAATATACCCCCCCTCCACTTAAGTACACGTTGGGTACAATACACACGATGTGTTACAAGAGCCCATTAAACAAAACACCTGAGAAGGGGAACAATCGTGGAATACACCACAGAAGATAGTTGCAAAGACTTGCAAATAGCGTATGTTGGCGGCGGTTCGCGGGGCTGGGCCTGGAATTTTATGACGGATCTAGCCATGGATCCGCAGGTCAGCGGCACGATTCGGCTTTACGATATTGACAGAAAAGCCGCCGAGTGCAATCGTATAATCGGCGAAAAGATAACACGTGATCCACAGGCCCGCTCGTCTTGGCACTATGAAGTCTCTGCCGATTTGGCCGGAGCTCTGACCGGTGCCGATATTTGTGTGATTTCCATACTGCCCGGCACTTTCACGGAAATGCGCTCGGATGTGCATGCTCCGGAGAAGTACGGCATTTATCAGCCTGTTGGCGATACCGTCGGCCCGGGCGGCTTCATGCGAGCACTGCGCTCGATACCAATGTTTGCCGAAATAGGCACGGCAATTCGTGATTACGCTCCCAACGCCTGGGTCATCAACTACACCAATCCTATGACACTCTGTGTGCGCGCTCTGTACGAGGTATTCCCGGAAATCAAGGCTTTCGGCTGTTGCCATGAGGTTTTCGGCACACAAAATCTCCTGTGTCAGATGTTGGCCGGAGAATACGGAAGGGAAGGAGTAAGGCGCCAGGATCTGGATACCACTGTCACCGGGGTTAATCATTTTACCTGGCTGACCGCCGCATCTTATAAAGGGTTGGATCTTTTTCCTATGTACAGGTCTTTTGCCGCCAAGTATGCCGCGGACGGGTATACCGTGGGAAGAGATACGAACTGGCTTAATTCTTTCTTTCGCAGCGCTCAACGCGTCAAGTTCGACCTTTTCTTGAAGTACGGCCTGATCGCGGCAGCCGGAGATCGACACTTGGCGGAATTCATGCCGCATCCTTATCTGGACAGTCCGGACGCCGTCCGGCAATGGGGATTTGGTCTGACTCCGGTTGCCTGGCGTGAGGAGAATTTGCAGGAACGCTTAGAACGCTCCAACAGGCTGATCAGCGGAGAGGAACTGCCGAACATGGAATCCTCCGGCGAGGAAGGGCATCTGCTGATCAAAGCCCTGCTTGGTCTTGGCTCCTTAATCACCAATGTCAACATCCCCAATAGAGGACAGATTTCCAACCTGCCGTTGGGCGCCGTTGTCGAAACCAATGCTTATTTCAGCCGCGACCGTCTTGATCCGCTGTTCGTGGGCGGACTTCCTCCTAACTTGCATCCGATCTTTGAGCGAATCGTATGTAACCATGAAAACACATTGACTGCGGCGCTGACCTGCAACCGTGAACTGGCTCTGGAAACATTTATGAATGATCCACAAATGAACCGCATTACCATTGGAGATGGAAAACAGCTTTTCGAGGACATGCTGAGCGCTCAAAAGCAATATTTGCCCTCTCAGTGGTTTGCCTGAACACAATGATTTTTGTTTGACCGGGAGAAAGAACCTGTACTACGCCAATGTGAAATCGTTGTGAAAAAGAAGTATTTGGGAGAAAAATAATGGATACCCTGAGTCGCTCGCCCTTACGGAACAATCAAAGGCTACTGGCCGCTCACAAGCCTCTGCTGGCCTATGACGAAACCTGCGACTTCACTGCTTGGCAGGAATCTGCTCGCAAAAAACTAATGAAACTACTTGGCTTGCCCTTTGTCTCCTGCGCGGATGATTTTCGAGTTGAGAAAGAAGAGGAAAGGGACGGATATCTGGACAAGCGCTGTACATTCCAGAGTGAAAAGGGATATTACGTGCCCTGTCACGTATTGCTGCCCGAAAAACACAACGGCAAGCTACCGCTGGTTGTTTGTTTACAGGGGCACTCTACCGGCATGCATATTTCTCTCGGTATCAGCAAATATGAAGAGGATGATTACGAAATAATTTTCGGTGGACAAAGAGATTTCGCTCTGCAGGCGATCAAACAAGGTTACGCGGCTCTGGTTATTGAACAGCGTAATTTTGGTGAATGCGGTGGTGCCGCTGAGGGCAGGCCCAACTGCTACCAGTCGACTATGGCCGGCCTATTGATGGGTCGCACTACAATTGGCGAAAGAGTCTGGGACGTGTCACGTGGCCTGGATATAATAGAGAAATATTTTACTGAAATCGATATGAATCGTATTATCTGTCTGGGCAATTCCGGTGGCGGCACGACAACATTCTATGCCTCCTGCATAGAAACGCGGATAAGCTACTCCGTACCCAGCTGTGCATTTTGCTCTTTTGACGAGTCGATCGTGCCTATACAGCACTGTACCTGTAACTATGTCCCTTCCATACGCAAGTATTTCGATATGGGTGACATGGCCGGACTTATCGCGCCCCGCTATTTCATTCCTGTTTGCGGCAGATATGACACAATTTTCCCTTTGGCCGGAGTCGAAGCTTCTTATCAAACTGCCTGTAACTTATACCGGGCGGCCGGGGTGCCGGAACGCTGTCAATTGGTAATCGGAGAGGGGGGACATCGCTTCTATTCCGAGCCAACCTGGTCTATAGTCAGACGATTTATGGCGGAATGAGCAGCTCGTAGTTGAGTACTACTCCCGCTAGGAAACGCCGGCACACGAAAACACATGAACCGCTGCCTCGATCGGGGCGGCGGTTTTTTTGGGTTCGCGTCGATCGCAGAAGTTGCTGAAA
>JAAZIX010000064.1 GCA_012800655.1 Clostridiaceae bacterium
GGTTCTGGACTGTAATGCTCCCTGGGAAGGCAATAACTGCGGTTATTTTGTGCTTTTGAACGATCAGGAGCAGTTCCGTTTGTACTATAACGGTTATAATTACGGTGTCGATCTGGATGCAAAGCCGATCAGAGGCAAGGTTAGGATATGTTATGCCGAGAGCCGTGACGGAAAAACTTTCCGGCGGGTTCCGGTTCACAAGGTTCCGTTTTGGGGAACGACGGACAACAATATTCTTTTTAATACAATCCGCGACAATATGTATTTTTTCAAAGATACCAATCCGGATTGCGCCCCGGAGGCTCTGTACAAAGGTCTGGCCGAGGAAAAGCAAACCTTATGGCTTTATGAAAGTGCCGACGGAGTAAACTTCGAGAGAAAGCGGATGTTGGTTGACGACGGTGCGTACGACTCAATGAACGTAGCCTTTTGGGACGAAATTACCGAACAGTATTTTCTGTTCTATCGCGGAATTCACGGCGAGGGTACTGTCGATGGGAAGTGGACGGTACAACAGGACAACGCTCGGCACAATAATGTTATTCGGGATGTGCGGGTCAGAAGGTCGAAAGACTTTATAACCTGGTCCGAACCGCAGATGATTCGCTTCGATCCGGAGCGGGACGACCTGGAATTGTACGTAAATCAAGTGCAACCCTACTATCGAGCCAAGCACATGTTCATCGGTTTTCCGACCCGTTACGCGGATCGGTACGAAGATGCGCAGAATTTTGCCTATCTGCCGGACAAAGAACGTCGCGATCGATATATTCGAGCGGAAGGACGCACGGGAACGGCCATGACCGACGCGGTAGTGATGACTTCCAGAGACGGTTTATACTTTCGCCGTACGGAAGAAGCATTTCTGACTCCGGGTATCGAGCGCGAGGGTAACTGGTATTACGGTGACTGTTATTTTGCTTATGGAATGGCAGAGACCGACGGAGATCGTCCCGGCTCGCCCAGGGAGATTTCCATGTATGCCGGGGATGGTGCCCGTTTCGGTCCCGTAAAACTGTGTCGGTATGCTATTCGCCTGGACGGATTCTTTTCCTGGCGCTGCGATTATCAGCCGGGCATGGTCGTGACCAAGCCGCTGATTTTTGACGGAGGTCATCTGTCGATTAACTTTGCCACCTCCGCCCTGGGTCATGTTCGCATCCGTCTGTTGTCCGAGGACGGTACACCTATCGAAGGCTTCGACTCCGGCAAACTATTCGGCGACAGTGTGGATCGTCCGGTAGATTTCGCGGGAAGTCTTTCCACACTGGCAGGTAAGCCGATACGTATGGAAATAAGTATGAGTGACGCGGATCTTTATTCGTTCAGATTCACCCCGAAAGTAAATTTCCGCTGATACGCTGACCGGCTAATAAGTAGCCGGTCATGCTTGCTTGTCTCTTGTCTGCTCTGTATGCGCCAAAATCGCTTGCGCAACACGTAAAAAGGGTGGAACTCAATCAAAAAGAAGAAAATGAATATGCCCCTTCGCTGGTATGGCAAAAAGGCTGATACTATACCCCATGATTTGGACGAAAGTGGCTCGACCCGGTTATGGCCTATACGACAGGGCTCTGGGTATTACCTAGCTAAATGTCCTGTGAGAAGGCATTGAGAAAAGCGCCAGAAGGAGGAACGGATCGTGAGGATAGATTGCAATTCTCCTGCCGCCTTGGAGGGCATTCAGCAAATTTTACAGGTAAGGCCGGATCTCCTTGTTGGTGCTTTTGGAGGCGCAAACACACTAAAGGTCTTTGCCGGTCCCTTTCCCGGGGTCATGCTCCACTTGGATCCTGGCGAGGGACGTATTCGTAATACACGCAGTTTCTGCGTTTGGGAGGGGGGCGGGGAGCATAATGTGGCCCGCGGTGCTAAGCGCTGTTTCGGCTCGGACACGGCAATCGTCACTGCTCTGGCCTATGCCGACGGCAAGATCTACCAGGCTCGTAATTATTAATGCCTCGAAATCCAGGATCGGGTTGGCGGTGGAGACAGTTTTGCTTCGGGCCTAATCTGAGGTCTTATGACCTGCGGGGATCCGGAAAAGGCCGTCAATTACAAGTAGCACAAGGAGCCTTAGCTATGACGACGGCCGGTGATACCAGTACGGCCAGACTGTCTGAGGTTGAACATATGATAGGAGGCGGTAGCATGAGGGTAAGGCGTTGATAGCGGTACTTTACCCGGCTACGGCTGATGAGGTTTCCTTGACCAGAACACAAATTTAGTTACGTGTCTTCCCCGCTGTAAATCTGGAAGCTTTCGACACGCAGATTTGTCGAAAATCTGATCTTTCGCCGGAGAAGCTGGCCGAATTGCAGGCGGGAGCGACACTCGCACTACCTATTGATTGAACTGTCGGAGCCTGGTAGAATCGAAATCGTTGATTCAGATGTTGGAGTTAGGGGGGGTACTAACTATGGATATTATTAACATTGGATCTCGCAGAGAAGTATGCTGGGATGAGTATTTAATTGATCGGGCCAAGGATGTTCGGGTGCAGATGCATCGTCCGGAATTTCGGAATGTTGTTTTAGACTGTAACGCTCCTTGGGAAGGTAATGTTTGCAATTACTTTGTGCTTTTAAACGAGCAGGAACAGTTCCGTCTGTACTATCGCGGTATGAATTATGATATCGATCAGGATGCCAAGCCGATTAAATACACCCACGCCACGATATGCTATGCCGAGAGCCGCGACGGCAAAACATTCCGCCGGGTTCCGGTTCACAAGCTTCCGTTTTGGGGAACGACGGACAACAATATTATTTTTAACACAATCCGCGACAACATTTATTTTTTTAAAGACACCAATCCGAACTGCGCGCCCGAGGCTCTATACAAAGGATTGGGTGAGGCCGATCAGGTGCTGTGGCTTTACGAAAGTTCCGACGGAGTAAACTTCGAGAAGAAGCGGATGCTGGTCGACGACGGTGCGTACGATTCAATGAACGTGGCCTTTTGGGACGAAAATACCGAACAGTATTTTTTGTTTTACCGCGGAGTTCACGGTACCGGGACGGTGGACGGGAAATGGACGGCTCAGCAGGGTGGCGCACGGCATAATGATGTTGTCCGGGATGTACGGGTCAGAACCTCCAAGGATTTTGTGACTTGGTCGGAACCGCAGATGATTTGCTTTGATCCGGAGCGGGACGACCTGGAATTGTACACAAATCAAGTGCAGCCCTACTATCGGGCCAAGCACATGTTCATAGGTTTTCCGACCCGTTATGTTGACCGTTACGAAGACGCGCAGAATTTTGCTTATCTGCCGGACAAAGAGCATCGCGGTCGGTTTATTCGGGCGGAAGGACGTACTGGAACGGCCATGACCGACGCGGTCGTTATGACTTCCAGAGACGGCTTGCACTTTCGCCGCACGGAAGAAGCATTTCTGACTCCGGGTATCGAGCGCGACGGTAACTGGTATTATGGTGACTGTTATTTTGCTTATGGAATGGCCGAGACCGAGGGGGATCGTTCCGGCTCACCCAGGGAGATTTCGATGTATGCGGGAGATGGTTACTGTGGCAGCTCTATCAAATTGTGCCGTTACGCTATTCGCCTGGACGGCTTCTTTTCCTGGCGCTGCGATTACCGCCCCGGGACGGTTATAACCAAGCCGCTGATATTTGACGGAGGTCATCTGTCGATTAACTTTGCCACGTCTGCCCTGGGTTATGTTCGCATCCGATTGTTGTCCGAGGACGGCACGCCTATAGACGATTTTGATTCCGGCCGTCTGTTCGGCGACAGCGTGGATCGCCCGGTAGATTTTAAAGGGAGTCTCGCTACACTGGCAGGGAAGCCGATCCGCATGGAAATAAGCATGAGCGACGCGGATCTTTATTCGTTCAGGTTCACACCGGAAGTACATTTATGCTGATACGCCGGCTGACTTCGTTAGAAAGATCGGCCACCGGAGATTAGATACAAGGGGGGGGTACTAATTATGGACATTATTAACATTGGATCTCGCAGAGAGGTATGCTGGGATGAGTATTTAATCGATCAGGCGGATGGTGTTCGGGTGCAGATGCATCGTCCGAAATTTCGTAATGTTGTTTTGGACTGTAATGCTCCCTGGGAAGGCAATGAATGTGGTTATTTTGTGCTTTTGAATGATCAGGAGCAATTTCGTCTGTACTATCGTGGTCTGAATTGTGATATCGATCAGGATGCCAAGCCGATTAAATACTTCCACGCCACGACATGCTATGCCGAGAGCCGCGACGGCAAAACATTCCGTCGTGTCCCGGTTCGTAAGTTTCCTTTTTGGGGAACGACGGACAACAATATTATTTTGAATACGATCCGCGACAATATTTATTTTTTCAAGGACACCAATCCGAACTGCGCGCCCGAGGCTTTATATAAAGGATTGGGCGAAGCCGATCAGGTGCTGTGGCTTTATGAAAGTGCCGACGGAGTAAGCTTCGAGAGGAAGCGGGTTTTGGCTGACGACGGTGCGTACGATTCAATGAACGTGGCCTTTTGGGACGAAAACACCGAACAGTATTTTTTGTTTTACCGGGGACTTCACGGCGCGGGAGCGCCAGAAGGAAAATGGACGGCTCAGCAGGGTAGCGCACGGCACAATGATGCTGTCCGGGATGTGCGGGTCAGAACCTCCAAGGATTTTGTGACTTGGTCGGAACCGCAGATGATTATTTTTGATCCGGAGCGGGATGATTTGGAATTGTACACAAATCAAGTTCAGCCCTATTATCGGGCCAAGCATATGTTCATCGGTTTCCCGACCCGCTATGCCGATCGTTACAAAGACGCTCAGAATTTTGCTTATCTGCCGGACAAAGAGCATCGCGGTCGGCATATTCGTGCTACTGGACGCGCGGGAACGGCCATGACCGACGCGGCTGTGATGACTTCCAGAGACGGCTTGCACTTCCGCCGCACGGAAGAAGCATTTCTGACGCCGGGTGTTGAGCGCGAGGGGAACTGGTATTACGGCGACTGTTATTTTGCTTATGGAATGGCAGAGACCGAGGGAGATCGTCCCGGCTCACCCAGGGAGATTTCGATGTATGCGGGGGATGGCACTCGTTTCGGTCCTGTGAAGCTGTGCCGCTATGCCATTCGCCTGGACGGATTCTTTTCCTGGCGCTGCGATTATCAACCAGGTATGGTTATAACCAAGCCGCTGATATTTGACGGAGGTCATTTGTCGATTAACTTTGCCACCTCGGCCCTGGGTTATGTTCGTATTCGCCTGTTGTCCGAGGACGGCACGCCTATAGAGGACTTTGATTCCGGCAAGCTATTCGGCGACAGCGTGGATCGCCCGGTGGATTTTCAAGGGAGTCTCGCTACACTGGCAGGAAAGCCGATCCGCATGGAGATAAGCATGAGCGACGCGGATCTTTATTCGTTCAGGTTCACACCGGAAGTAAATTTATGCTGATGAAGTTGGCTGACCTGGTCAAAAAGGGTAGGCCACTTATATTATTTAAAAAGAGGAGATATTAATCATGGGAGCTATCAACATCGGATCTCGCAGAGAAGTATGCTGGGATGAGTATTTAATCGATCGGGCTAAGGATGTTCGGGTGCAGATGCATCGCCCGGAATTTCGGAATGTTGTTTTGGACTGTAACGCACCTTGGGAAGGCAATGTCTGCGGTTATTTTGTGCTCTTGAACGATCAGGAACAGTTTCGTCTTTACTACCGCGGCATGAATTATGATGTCGATCAGGATGCCAAGCCGATCTACTCCCATGCCACGGAAGGACTGGACGAGGCCGATCAGGCGCTGTGGCTTTACGAAAGTTCCGTATGCTATGCCGAGAGCCGTGACGGCAAAACATTTCGACGTGTTCCGGTTCGTAAGCTTCCTTTTTGGGGAACGACGGACAACAACATTATTTTTAACACGATCCGTGACAACATTTATTTTTTCAAGGACACCAATCCGAACTGCGCGCCCGAGGCTCTATACAAAGGACTGGGCGAGGCCAATCAGGCGCTGTGGCTTTACGAAAGTTCCGACGGAGTAAACTTCGAGAAGACGCGAATTTTAGCTGACGACGGTGCGTACGATTCGCTAAATGTGGCCTTTTGGGACGAAAATACCGAACAGTATTTTTTGTTTTACCGGGGACTTCACGGCGCGGGAGCGCCAGAAGGAAAATGGACGACTCAGCAGAGCAGTGCGCGGCACACTGATTTTATTCGGGATGTGCGGGTCAGAACCTCCAAGGATTTTGTGACTTGGTCGGAACCGCAGATGATTATTTTCGATCCGGAGCGGGATGATTTGGAATTGTACACAAATCAAGTTCAACCCTACTATCGGGCCAAGCATATGTTCATTGGTTTCCCGACCCGTTATGTAGACCGTTATGAAGACGCGCAGAATTTTGCTTATCTGCCGGACAAAGAGCATCGCGGTCGGTTTATTCGGGCGGAAGGACGTAC
>JAAZIX010000065.1 GCA_012800655.1 Clostridiaceae bacterium
GTGTTTGTGCTCTTTTCGCCGGAGCCGTGGAGCTCTGGCAAAGTTCAATTATTCTTATCGAAGAATAATTGACAGGGCTTAAATGTAGTGACAATCTTAACTTGACATCTGAGTGGTGTCAAGGGTAAATTTACAAAAATCCCTGTTTTCTAAAAAATTTATCATTAACTAACAAAAACGTCGTAGATTTAAAGTAGGGAGTTTTGACCGGCCGGAACATGCCCAATTCCTTTATTCTTCCTCCCAAATTGCTCTGAAACGTGATAAAGTCTCGCGAACCAGCGCATCTCCGCCCTCGTGGCCCACATAACCGCTTGTGACATAGGCGGAATAGTGCCCGCCTTCCTCGGCTTTTTTGGTCGGGAGATATCCTCCGCTGCCACAGCTCAACTGCAACAGGAAAGTCTGTTCAGCCACACTGCGTGCCCGAATCTTGTTGCCATAGTTCAAAAACAGTTCAAAGGGATTCGTCGCCATGGCCAGATTGCCGATCCGCAGGAAATGCCCTTCAAAACCGTACAGGTCAATTTCTTCCTGGAGTGCCGCCCGCTTCAAAATACCGATGTGAACATGTAGCGCCGCCCGATCCCGGTAATTGATTCCTTTGCGATCCAATTTAGAGCAATATTCATAGATTCCCTGCTTCGCTCCGGCAATATCTTCCGGCGTGACCCGGCGGAGCGGCAACTGAACCTCGTCTACCTCATGATGTAAAATAGCCGGTTGCACGCGTGCTTCCCATGCCGTCCTATCTTCACGCAACTCTTCGTAAATGGCAATGATCTCCGTCGCAATACGCCGTCCGGCCGTACGCAGACCGCTTTCATCGAACATCGAAGGATCGGCGCGGAGGTGCGAAGGTTTAGGATGGTTGATATTCGGGTCGAGAACTTTCGTTTCCGGATCGATCCAGCGGACCAGATCACGAGGACACTGGTCTCCGCCCGGGCCGCCCAAGCCCACCAGCTTCAGATCCGTACCGAAGCGCTTGTACAGGCGACGACGAGTCTCGCCCCAATAGTCGGAGGAAATGGAGAGGCGATGCTCCATGATCTGTGAGGGGCAGCAGATATTGGCCACGATTCCGGCCAAGTTATCAGTTTCATCGATACAATAGATAAGTTCTATTCCACTGTCATTGCCGCCTTCGAGTTCCTCAAAGGTCGCCGTATTACTAAAACCCCACATCTTGGCGCTGCCATCGTTGTAGACAACGCGCCGACACATACCGATCGGGGCGCGACCGAAGCCGCTGACCAACGTCATCGGTTTGCAGTTCTGCCAGGCCTCGGCAACGGCTCGGGCAATGCGTTCAACGAGCCAAGCCAAACTCTCATCAGGCGTCATGATTCCGGCCCCGGAAAAATCTCCCGCGGCTTCCAAATTTACAGGATTTCCCCATTCATCGGCAGGAATCTCCGCCGTTTCCTCATCATAAATCATGTAAAAACCCGGCGGCAGCATTTCAGTGGGAACGGAAGTCGAGGAAGTCGATTCCATAGAATCCATACGATACTTGAACGAAGAATGGGTATGTGTGGCGGTGATAATAACCTTATCGACATCTAAGCCCTGCTCCGGTAGACCCTGTTTCTTCAGCGCATCTCTGACTTCCGCCATCAGATTGGAGGCTATGCTGGTCAAGTCACATGAACAGATCACCGCCTGATCGTCCCCGACGCGAATTGCCATCGCCGTAGCAAGCAACGGTGATTGAACGTGGGTCGATAAGCGCTGATAGAACTGGCCGTGCAAGTAGATGCGTTTATTCGGAGTCAGATCAACCGCTCCAAAACCCACCAAAAATTTATTGTTCATTTCTGTTGTACCCCCTTGCGGAAAATTAAGCTCAGCTTACCACCGCAACCGAATCAGGACAAGGGGGTATTCTGATCTGCCGACCCAAAGTACGCCTACCCAAAACCTCCGGCTTTGCATCCGTCAAAAGCACCTTCGCCCGGAATACCCAACTTTGCACCGATAGACCGGACCGCTAAGTGAGAGCGCAAGAGTAGATCTTTTGGGTACGTGGGTGACAAACGAGGCTCAAAAGTGGCTTTTTTGGGCAAAGATAGAGACTCTCGAGAGAGATTCGCCAATTGGCCGCGATTCCTGACTGCTCACGTCCCCAACGGGGTACCCTTGCCCGAAATATCCGGCTTTGCACCCTAGTTCGAAGCGTTACCCGTGCAAAGATGGACTTTCCGGGCAGAGGCGGAACGATAGGTGGGCGTAACAA
>JAAZIX010000006.1 GCA_012800655.1 Clostridiaceae bacterium
AGCCGACGCCGCATCGTGCACCGCCTCCCATATAGTACGCTCCGAAGCGGTGAACGGTTGCAAAAATGTCGGATCAAAATGTTTCATCGGTTTCAAACCTCATCATATTTATGGTAGCACTAATCTCTGCGCCTCTGCTACAATGCAACAAAACCTAAAGGGTAATATAACACAGGAGAGGCAAGTATGGCGAGAAAAACCAAAGAATATCGTTGCTCGTCCTGCGGCTATCGCAGTCCGGTCAAATTGGGCCGTTGCCCGCATTGCCGGGCGTGGAACACGCTCGAGGAGTATGTCGAGGTCGAGACCGCGCCGTCGACCGTATCCAAAGCCTCACAAGGTCTCGCCGCCGCCGGAATCGAACACGGCTGGCTGGGCAATCTCCTGCGCAAAGGTGTGGGTCCCGCCTCCGAGCGTGATACCGCAAACGATGATAATTCGACGAACTTCGTCGACAGCGCCGCGGATACCGCCGCGGACGACATCGCTCACAAGACCTCGGACAACATCGCTCGTACCGCTACGGCCGGCGCCGCTCCCCGCAAACAAAGCTCCGCCGTATCCCCGGAAACCGTCTTACGCGGTGCCGACATCCTTCCCCTCACCGCCGAAGATGAGGGTCGTGAGCAACGTTTTTCGTCCGGCAACGGCGAATTCGACCGCGTCTTGGGTGGCGGCTTCGTCAAAGGTTCACTTGTCCTGGTCGGCGGCGATCCCGGCATCGGCAAATCTACCCTCCTGCTCCAAATCCTCGGCTCTGCCCGAACCGATCTGCCCCTGCTCTACATCTGCGGCGAGGAATCTCCCGCTCAGGTGCGCCTGCGCGCCGACCGCCTCGGCATTAACCGCGCAAGCATCTCCCTCCTGCCCGAGACCGAATTCGAACGCATCGCCCCGATCATTGCCCGACTGCAACCGAGTGTGGTCGTCGTCGACTCAATCCAAACCGCCTATTCCGCCGCCATCGACTCCGTCCCGGGCAGCGTCTCGCAGGTCCGCGACGTCGCAGCCGGTTTCCTGCGCCTAGCCAAAGAACTCGACATCACCGTCGTCCTCGTCGGCCACGTCACAAAGGAAGGCAGTCTCGCCGGCCCCCGTGTCCTCGAACATATGGTCGACACCGTACTCTATTTCGAAGGTGACGGCAACACCAGTCTGCGCGTCATCCGCGCCCGCAAAAACCGCTTCGGCGCTACCGACGAAATCGGCATGTTCGAAATGACCGACCGCGGTCTGCTCCCGGTCGTCAATCCCTCCGCCGCCCTGCTCGAAGGCCGTCCGCTCTCCGTCCCCGGCACCGTCATCACCTCCTGCATCGAAGGTACCCGCCCGGTGCTCGTCGAAATTCAGGCACTGCTCAGCGATAGTCAATTCAACGTGCCGCAACGCATGGCCCAGGGTCTCGACCGCAACCGCGTTGTCATGCTCCTGGCCGTGATGGAAAAAAGTCTCCGCGCCGGACTCGCACAAATGGACGCCTTCATTAACGTCGTCGGCGGTCTCACACTCCGCGAGCCCTCCACCGATCTGGCCGTGTGTGCGGCCATTGCCTCCAGTCTCCGCGGTCGACCTCTGCGTGAAAATATGATTGTCTTCGGCGAAGTCGGCCTGACCGGTGAAGTTCGCGCCGTCTCCCGCGCCGCCGCCCGCGTTGCCGAAGCCGTCCGCCTGGGCTTCACCACCTGCGTCGTCCCCTCCCAATGCCGCAAAGCCATTCTCGACGGCAAGCGCAGTGCCAGAGCAACCGCTGCCCGAACCGCCGTCGCAAAAACCGCCGCGCCTCAAACCGCCGTCGCCAAAGCCACCTTCGCCAAAACCACCGCCGACAAAGCCGGCAGTCCAGCAAACGCTGATCCCTACCCGGACGCCGATCTCATCTTCGTCGATAACATCAACGAAGCTCTGGATGTCTGCTTGACCTAGTACAGACCCGCCCGGCTGTCGCCGTGACCTTGCCGGCGAACCGCCAGGTCGGTTGAACCCACCGCCGACCCGCCCGGTCGATGTGAACCCGCCGCCGACCCGGACGGCCGTCGCTGAAACCCTGCGCCGACACGGCCGCTTAATTTGAAAGACAAGAGAGGTAAAAATGCAATCTTCATACACAGCCTCCGCCCTAATTCTCGCCGGCGGTTCCGGAACCCGC
>JAAZIX010000066.1 GCA_012800655.1 Clostridiaceae bacterium
AAAATTAAAGTTTTCACCGACCGGGTAGACTTGGTCGGATATATTTTGCCGATAAAGTAAAAATAATAGTCCGAGAATCAGGAGCACGCTGTAGCCCAGAGCCATGCCGCGATGACGATGACGCACATATTCGGCATCACTCCAAAAAGACCCCAGAATCGCTCCTTCCCAAAAATCCATTGCCTTATCCCTACTTAATTCGTCATCGGCTGCGGTGTCGGCGTAGGAGTAGGCCTGACCATTCCCTTGCTTTGATTGTGTATCTCTTCCGCCTGTGCGATAAGCTCACGAATTACTTCATAAGTAAGATCATGCCGCTTGCTTATTGCCGGAATACACAAAACCTGCTCATAGCCGTAGATGTCAAGGCCGTTCATTAACTGTTCTTTCGACAAGTTAAAGCCGAAGAGATATTTGCCGGGCTCCAACTGCGCTTCTTCGGCATCTTCCTCTTCTATCACCACATAAAGGGGCTCAACGTACTTGGCCATCGTTTTTGGATATGCCTTAACGAGATCGGTATATAAATCCTCCATGGGGTGCAGAGCTAACTGTCTGCTGTAGCGCGCATAGTATTCTCCGTCGCAAATCAGCAAATCGGCGACGCCGGCAATCGCTGTTGCAATCATTCCCTTTTGATCGACGGCTATCTTAAATTGAGGATCGGAAGCGGAAGCATAATTATAGCTGAAGGCCGGGTTTTCCAGAGTCGGGAAATTAGTGCGCAACCAAAGCTCCATGGGATACTGCTCGGCATTGTGATTCAGCGCGGAAAGATGACCGAAAGTAGCCACACTATAGTCGGGTTGCTTGTTGGTAACGGCCGTAACTATCATTGCAATCACCACCGAAAGGATAGCGACAGTCAGGAGGAAGGGCTTAAAGCCGTAGGCAATTATATTCCGCCAATCCTTGATCTTGCGTCCCAGAACAACCTTTTCCAGGCGCGGATCAATCTTAGGCGGCGGTACCCAGCGATTAGTCAGAATATCATAGGCCAGAGTGATTTCTTCCAGCTTCTCCTCCTGACCCAGAGCACGATAGCGGCGAATCAGCATTGGGTAACGCGTTTCCACCTCATACACATTAGCGGTCGGCGGTAATTCCATAATTGCCAGAGCACGACGGCGCGAAAGCGGAGGTTGCCGCCTTGCTTTTTCTTCTTCCTCTGCCGTCAAACTCGGCTCAAACGAAGCTTCCTCATCCGCCTCTTTGTTTGCCTTCTTGCCGTCGACGGCACGCCTGGTAAAGCGTCCCGAATAAGCTACGGCCCGACGTTTTTTGGCAGTCGTTTCCTCATCTCGGATTTCTTCGGTTGAAGCCTCCAATGTCGACTCACTCGAGTCAGCCTCATCTTCGGAGCGTCTCGGTTCGGGTTTGAGCTTTATATCTCCGAATTTCACACTACTCAACTCCTGCAGTCGCATCAAAACGCGGTTTCATAGTCGGGAAGAGTAAAACATCGCGGATTGAATCGGAATCTGTCAGCAACATCGTTAATCGGTCGATTCCCACGCCCAGTCCGCCGGTGGGCGGCAAACCGTACTCGAGGGCAAGGCAGTAGTCCTCGTCCATAAAGCCGGCCTCTTCATCACCGAGCGCGCGCTTCTTCAACTGGGCCTCAAAACGTTTTCGTTGGTCGCGCGGATCATTAAGTTCTGAATAGGCATTGGCAATTTCCTGACCATTGATAAACAATTCAAAGCGCTCGGCCACGTCCGACTGTCCGGGCTTGCGCTTAGTAAGAGGAGAAATCTCAATCGGATAATCGTAAATAAAGGTCGGCTGAATTAAGTTCTCCTCGACATAGGTTTCAAAGAATAAATTAATGATATCGCCACGCATCCAATGCGGCTCCACATGTAGTTCGCGCTCCTCAGCCAGGCTTCGCGCCTCTTCATAGGTCTCGATCTGATTGAAATCAATGCCGGTCGCCTCCTCAATTGCCTCGTTCATGCTGAGACGACGGAAGGGTATGCTTAGATCAATCTCACTACCCTGCCATTTAACCTGATCTCCACCGCACAAAGCTACGGCCTGGGCATTAATCATTTCCTCTGTCAGGAGCATGATGTCATGATAGTCGGCGAAAGCCTCGTAGAGCTCCAGCATGGTAAATTCCGGATTATGGCGTACCGACATCCCCTCATTCCGGAACTGCCGTCCGATCTCGTATACCTTATCCATGCCGCCGATAATTAACTGCTTGAGATAAAGTTCGGGCGAAATGCGCAAATACAAATCAATATCCAGAGCATTGTGATGTGTGATGAACGGACGCGCCGCCGCACCGCCCGGGATCAGGTTGAGTATAGGCGTTTCAACCTCCAGAAAGCCGCGTTCATCTAGAAAACGGCGAATGCCGGCAATCAGCAGACTCCGTTTGCGGAAAGTATCTAGGGTTTCCGGATTGGCAATTAAATCCAGATAGCGCTGTCGATAGCGTGTATCGACATCACGCAGACCGTGATGTTTTTCGGGCAAAGGTCTTAGTGCCTTAGCCAGCAAGGTATATTCACTTACCCGGACGGAAACCTCACCGCGCTGGGTACGCATAACCTCTCCGCGCAAGCCGATCCAGTCGCCTATATCGAGGCTCTGCCACTCGTTATATGCCGCCTCTCCTAAATTATTGATCCGTACAAAAAGCTGAATAGTGCCGGAGCGGTCGCGCAAGTCGGCAAATGAGGCCTTCCCCATCCCGCGGCGGCTCATCAGACGCCCGGCAAGCGCGACGGACTTTCCTTCCATAGCTTCAAAATTCTCATGGATGGTAGCGCTGTCCGAAGTAACTTCGTAGCGAACTTCATCAAACGGGTTCAAATTGCGCCGTTCATATTCCTCTAACTTCTCCAGTCTGATCTGCATCTGATCAGTCAGGTTCAGTTCTCTTTTGTTTGTGTCTTCACTCATAAATTACACACCGGTAGCTATATCCACAATCGTATATTCCTGCATGCCGCTCGGGGTTCGAACGACGACGGTCTCGCCTTTCTTATGACCGAGAATTGCCCGACCTACCGGAGAGTCGGTGGAAATACGGTTATTGAAGATATCTTCTTCCAAAGCATTGACCAATACATATGTCTCAAGGCCGAACTCATCTTGCAGAGTTACGGTGGCGCCCTGGGTCACCTCGGTTGTGCTGATCTTCTCCTGGTCGATGACGTGCGCATTGCGGAGAATGGACTCGATCTCCATAATCCGCGCTTCGTTCACGCCCTGCTCCTGCTTGGCATCGTCGTATTCCGAGTTTTCCGAAAGGTCGCCGAAAGACAGAGCGACTTTGATTCGCTCGGCAATCTCCGTACGGTCAATGGTCTTGCGGCGCTCCAACTCTTCATTCAAACGGTTGATGCCCTCTAATGTCATGCGAATAGCTTCTCTTGCGGCCATAATTCACCTCAATTTAATAATTTCTATCTCCACGTACACTAACAATCAGTGTGTACTAGTTTCTTTCGCTTTCTTTGGCGATAACGTCATGTGCGCCGCCTTCGACAATACTGGTTGCCGAGACTCTTACCAATCTGGCCTTTTTCTGAAGTTCAGGTATTGAGCGCGCACCGCAGGCGCAAAATGTCGCCCTCATCTTTGCCAAAGTCTGGGCTATATTATCGCGCAACAACCCCGCGTAAGGAACATAGGAATCAACGCCTTCCTCAAACATCATATGGCCGCTCGTAGTCTGCCCGTAACGTTGCCAATTGCGGGCACGATTGGAGCCTTCTCCCCAGTATTCCTTAACATAGCTACCGTTGACCAGCAAACGACGGGTAGGACTCTCCTCAAAGCGGGCAAAATAACGTCCTAACATCATGAAGTCAGCACCTAGAGCCAAGGCCAGTGACATATGGTAATCGTAGACAATTCCTCCGTCCGAACAGATGGGGATATAATCGCCCGTACGCCGAAACCATTCGTCACGCGCCTGACTTACAGCCATAACTGCCGACGCCTGTCCGACTCCGATACCCTTTTGCTCGCGCGTGATGCAGATTGAGCCGCCGCCGATACCGACTTTTATGAAGTCCGCCCCGGCCGCCGCTAAATAATCAAAGCCGTCCTTATCAACTACGTTTCCGCCGCCTACCTTGACGTTGTTACCGTATCTTTCACGGATCCAGGCCAGTGTTTCACCCTGCCATTCGGTAAAACCATCCGATGAATCGATACAGAGGACATCAGCCCCGGCCTCAACCAGTGCGGGAACTCGATCTCTATAATCATGTGTATTAATTCCGGCGCCGGTCATCAGTCGCTTATCATTGTCCAGGAGCTCGAGCGGATTAGCCTTATGTTGTTCATAATCTTTGCGGAAAACCAGTCCTACCAGATTGCCGCTCTCGGTCACAATGGGCAATTGATTCAATTTATGATCCCAAATTATATCGTTAGCTTCACTGAGCGTTATACCGTCTTTTCCGGTAATCAGTTGCGCTAACGGCGTCATGAATTCTCCTACCCTTGTGGAGGTTTGCATGCGTGAAACCCTGTAGTCGCGTGAAGTTACCAAGCCGAGAAGCACCCCCGTAGCCGTGCCGTCATCGGTCACCGCAACAGTTGAATGTCCGGTCTTCTCCTTCAAGTCTAATACGTCCTGTAGGGTATCGTCAGGGGTCAGATTGCAGTCTGAAACCACTATCCCCGCCTTGAATTTTTTGACCTTGCGCACCATCTCCGCCTGCTCGTCTATCGGCTGCGAAGCGTAGATGAAGGAAATTCCGCCCGAACGCGCAAGCGCAATCGCCAGACCGGAGTCGGACACTGACTGCATAATCGCCGACGTAAAGGGAATATTAATCCGTAGCGGACATTCTTCCTCCCCACGGCGGTACTTGACCAACGGCGTACTCAGGTCAACATTATCCGGAGTACAATCCTTTGTGGTTAAATTCGGAACCAGTAGAAACTCACTGAAAGTACGCGATTCCTGGTCAAACAGAACTGCCATATATTCCTCCCCCTTCTTCAGATCCGCAAGCGGCTACGAATCCGATTGTGCCACAGCTGTAAATTTCACATTATGGTAACATATTAAGAGCTAAACGTCACCTTAAAATGCCGATAAACCGGAGGATAAATGTCGAAGAACAAGGACAACCGCACTGATGATGTGATCACAGACCGCACCGATTTGCTCTCCCCCGCCGCTGATTCCGTCTTGGTTCAACCTCTGAAATGCCCAGTGCGGAATCTTGCGGAATTTGTCCACAAACGCAACGGTCTGGGCTCTTACAGTTCAGACCCGATCTCCGGCAAGGAAGGAATTCGATTGCACAAATCGTTTTATCATCGTTTGGCCAAACACTTTCCCGATAACGAGGCAAAAACCGAAGTTAACTTGAAAGCTGTCTGGTACCCTGGACAAAACGGTAATCCGACTACCTCATTCCCCGGTCTGGAAATCAGCGGACGAGCCGACGTTATTTTATATCCTCGTTCACCTTCCGCTCTGCCGATTGCAATTGAGGTTAAATCACTGCACGACACGGATATCGAACCGCCCCCGGAGAATTCGCAATGGGCACAGGCCATGATATACCTTTGGCTCCTCCTAGAATCTGAGCCACCGCCGACATTGACCTCGCAGAGCGAATTGACTTGCCTTCTTGCCTTTGTAAATCGGCGCACGCGCAATATAACCATGCATCGTGCCCGCTTCACTTATGCTAAGTTGAATCAGTGGATGGATCAGACCTGCCGCACCTGGATCCGCCACGCTACCCGTCTCTCCTCACACCTGGAACTCCGCAATGCCAGCATCAGGAGTCTCAATTTCCCCTACGAGAATATTCGCCTCGGCCAGCGCGATTTTATGCACCTGGTCATGCGTTCGATTCTCCGGAAAACGCCGCTCTTTATTGAAGCTCCGACCGGAATCGGCAAGACCGTATCGACAATCTATCCCGGATTACGAGCCTTGTCCGAAGGACTGATTTCCGGCTGTATCTACGCCACCGCCAAAACATCCACCCGCTACGTGGCGGCGGAAACTCTCCGGCTTTTGCGCACCCAGGGGTTAATTCTGCGCAGTGTGATTCTGACCGCCAAGGAGAAAATTTGTTCTTATCCGCAGCATTATTGCGACTATAACGAATGTCCGGCCGCCTTGCATTATTACGATAATTTGCCGGCGGCCCGCGAAGAGATTCTCCGCGAATACGATATCGAATATGAAAATATTCGGAGCATCGCGGCTAAATACAATATCTGTCCCTTTGAATTGGCCCTGGAGGCGGCGAAATACTCCGACTTTATCATCTGCGACTATAATCATGTTTTCGATCCCAGGGTACGTCTGCGCCATATCATCGAGCCGGAAACAGATAACTCCTCTCTGATCCTTATTGACGAAGCCCACAACCTAGGGTCTCGGGCGCGCGAAATGTTCTCCGCCGTTTTACGACAGGAAGCAGTCCGTGCCGCGATTGATCTGGTCGGTTCAGTGCCTCCACTCTCTCGCCTCCTGAGCGGTCTGCAACACTTGGAGGATTACATTAACGATTTCAAGCACCGCCTGTATTGCGTTGAGCCGATCGATAATTTGCCGCTGTCCTTGAATGAACTGGAGCCGGATTTCGCCTCCGGACTGGTTTTCGCCGAAAGCGGC
>JAAZIX010000067.1 GCA_012800655.1 Clostridiaceae bacterium
GCCACGGGATTATCCGGATCTTCATTATTGGTCACACCGTCGTAGGTATTGGTGATTGTATTTCCGGCCTGCGTCATGGTGTAGCCGTTGGGAACGACAGCCTCGGCCACGCTATAGGCACACTCTGTAGCTACTCCGGTGTCCGGATCCACGTGATATTTGGGAACCGACCAGGTGTGGCTGAAGCCCGCCGCATCCCCGGGAACCGGCCCGTGGGTCTTAAATACCGTACCGTTCTGTAGCAGCTGCAGTGAGATCGCCGGAGGCGTCTTGCCCTCAGGCACATCGGCCCAGACCTTTTCCCCCGTCACCGAAATCAGCTTAATATTGTGCAGATCCAAACCTATCCTGGTGTCGGTAAAGCCCTCAGGCGTACCCGGCTTGTTCGCATAAGCAGCGACATATTCTCGTACAGTGTAAATGTATTCTCGACCCTGTTTATCGAACTTGTCCACCGCATCCCAGGTGAGTTGGTTGGGTCCGCCCGTATACTGAACGCCGGAGATCTGTTTGATCTCTCCTTCTGTCGATGTCAACGGAACCTGCTCGTCGGCGGTCAGACCGCGCCAGAGCCTCAACCAAACGTCGGGCAAAGTCTCATTTTGCGCAACACCATGCCAGAATTTATTGACAGTAACCTCACGAGTCGGACTTCTATAGGTATTTGTCACCTCCAGCGGATTATCCTCATTGTAGGCGGTGTTGTAGATATATTTCTGCGGATTAGATTCATCATCCTTCCAAAGACTCTTCGAATTGCCCGCGCTGTCGGTCTCGACCACGGAGTAGATATACGGTATGCCTTCATCATTACCCCAGGGCATATTTGTCCAGGTGACGGTAACTCTGTCGGGAGTCTCGTCCGGGCCGCACAGGTCGACAGGCTTGGTAACCGCCTGACCACCCAGATCTTCTGCCGGAACGGGAGCGACAGCCTCCGGTTCCTCAAGGAGGAGCCTGCGGTACAGCGTCAGGTAGGTGGCGGGACCGACGGCGGACGCACGTTGCGCATTGCCGCCCTCCCAGATTTTAACTGCGCTAACGGTCGAACGGTGGACATTGATGATCCTGTCGGAGTCATTGCCGTAACGGTCATAATCTTCCGGAATGAAGTCTTCACCGGCGGCGTTCACCTCCTTCGCGGTGTAGACGTAGGGCTTGGACGTATCGTCATCCTCAAAGCGAGGCAGGTCGGTCCAAGTATAGGTCCATGGACTCAGCTCGCCGGATTCTCCGGTCGGCACTTCATCCGCCACGCCGTCAAGCAATACCGGATTGCCTATGGGCGTGACCGGTCCGGTTCCGCCGGAACGCACCAATTGGAACCTGATTGCCGGCGTAGGCCCACCGCCCCAGATCTTCCTGGCGGTAAATTGAGTCTTAAGCGCAATATTCTTGATTAGCACGCTGGAAGATGTGACGGCATCAATAACGTAATCATCACCCAACGGCACTTCTTCCACAAAATAACTGTAGTACACCGGCTGGGTCGGATCATTATCGTAATCGCCGTTGAGCGGCAGGTTGATCCAACTGTATTCCCAAGGTTTACTTTCCTTACCATGGGCACCCCAGTCAGCGTCCGCCGTACCATCCATAACGCCGTCGTATTCCGCGGGCATTTCTTCTTTGTAGTGAAGGTCATAATGATGCCCGCTACCGGCAACCCAGCGCCACAGTTTGAAAGTTACACTCTCCGGCAACGGTGCCGCACCTATATCCCATCTCTTGATAGCCACGAAGGTGCCGTCATTCTTGGTGTTGGTGATATGGAAGCCGTCCGTGGCGTTACCGGTGATAACCCGCTGATAGGGGAAGGGAACGTCCTCCGGAATGAGTTCCGTGACGGAGTATTCGGCGTCAGCCCCACTCAAAGTTCTGATCGGCAAATTAGGCCAGATCAGGAGGCCGCGTTCCTTCTCATACGGTTCGCCACTTTCGAACGTGCCGTGGGGTATGCCGTCCAGTTCAAAGCGGTCAAATTCAACAACTTTGTTAACTTCAACACCATTCTCAATTTCAACACTGTGTTGGAAGAGTACAATGGTGACCGGAGGTCGAACCTCGGTTCCCGCATATTCTTTAAAGACTTCGACGGTAGTCCTGTCAAAGGTGTTGGTGAACTCCCAGTGTTGGTCGGTTTGCAACGTAGTAGATGTATAAAGGGCCTGGTAGTCTTTGATTTCCCCGCCATCCATATATATGATTTCCTGCTCCACTATATAGGTGATGGGTTGGCCATCGTCTTCGAACATACGCCGATCAGATATCTTTGCTTTCCAGGGTTCAAATTCATAGCCGACGGGATCCAACGCATCAGAATTGGGAGTACCGTCAAGGATTGTATGCCCCCTATATTCCTTCTCTCCTGTATCACCGACTTGGCGATAGACAGTTATCTTCACTTTTCTGTCCGGCAGATCATAGGCCGCCGCCGGCTCGCCGTCCCATACTATTTCGGTGGAAAGTTCGACTGTCTGCCACATATTGGTCAAATCCAACGGATTCGGACCGTCTCCTCCTACAATGACTTTATAGTTAGGCGGTGTCCAGTCTGTGAAGGTGTCGCTGTCCTCATCATAGAGACCTTCCGTAACCCGGAAAACGTAAGGTACAGCATTCTCATCCTTCAGGGCAACATTTGCCCAGGTAATGGGATAACTCTCATCGCTGCCTTCCGGCATGATGACTTTGACAGGCGTAGCATTCAGCACCGGCTCCCACGGTATAGTCGGGCTGGTGGTGCGTTCCAGGCGCAACCAGATCTCCGGATAGGGTTTCGGTCCGCCGCCGGCCCAGGTCTTGGTCACGGTTTTGCTCTCGGTGGGACTGGTGTAGGTATTAATCACGCCCAAGGCGCCGGACATTGCGCTTGCAGCATACTCATAGCTTTCCGGCAAACCGGGGGTGAATTCCTGCGTATCCTCATTCAGCAAGCCTTCCACTATGCTGAAGGTATAGGGCTTACCGTAAATATCCGTCTGCTTCACATTGTCCCACTGGACACTCGACGCACCCGGCAGTAACTTAAGTATGGCGCTACCACCCTCCCCGGCGGGGATATCCTCCGGCTGACCGCCGCTCACGGCACGTTGCAGTTTGAACCATACCGTGGGCTTTTGCGCCGGACCGTCGACCCACTGCTTCTGCGCGATAACGGCCGCGGTCGGGATGACGTAGGTATTAGTCAGGTGGAGGGTATCCGCTCCCGAAAGTTCATAATTCTCGGGTACGCCCGCGGTAAACACGTCGCCTGCGAGGTTGCCTTCAACGACGGCGTACTCCCAGACATTACCATCAAAGTCGGTGCGCTCCTGGCCCGTCCAGGTGACGGAAAGCCCCGCGGGTACCTGTTTGATCTCGGCGTAGGTTCCCTGCGTTGCTCCCGGCACATCCTTCCAGGCACCGCCGGTAATGCGGCGCTGCAACTTGAACCATATTTCGGGACGGTTATCACTCGGACCCTTGTCCCAGGTCTTGGAGGCAATGACATTATACTTGGGAATTTGATAGGTATTTGTTACGTGTTTTTTCAGTGCGTCATAGCTCACTTTGTACACGCTTCCGTCCGGGGCGGTGAAGTTGCCTTGCGCATCCTCGTCCCTTTCTTTCACGGAGAAGATGTACTCAACACCCTTGCTGTCCCGGGAGACCAGATTCGTCCACTTATAGGTGAACTCGGGCGCCTGGCCGGTGATTTGCGGGGTAACGCCCGTAACCAATTCCTTCTGAACATTGGCGTTTTCACGGTACAGATCGAGCGTGACGGCTTTTTTGTTATCAACGGGTCCACCCGACCATGTCTTGGTAGCGGTGAACGTCGCATCGGCCGGCGGATCGTAGGTGTTGGTGATGGCCCGACTCATCTGACCTGTTGCCGTGTAATGCAGAGGCGCGCTCTGGACGAATTCGTTACCCGTATTATAGACACCCTCCACCACGGCGAAATAGTACGGAGCACCGTTGATGTCAGTTGTTTCAAGACCTGTCCAAGTTACGGTGATTGGCGTGTCTGGATCAGTCGGATCCGGCACGGACTTGATCGCGTCGGCTCCGGGCACGGGGGCCCAGGTTCCGGTTTCCGTCTTGCGATGTAGCTGGAACAAGATCTCCGGCTTGGTGTCCGGACCGTTGACCCAGGTCTTGGTAGCGGATACCTGACCGGTCGTGGGAATGACATATTGATTGGTCAGCTCCAGACTATCGTCCGCAGTCGTCAGCTCATAGTTCTGCGGATCGCCCGGTGTAAAATCGGTACCGTCCAAGCTACCCTCCACCGCGAAGAAGGTGTACGGGTTGGCGTAGAA
The DNA here is from genome assembly GCA_012800655.1 of Clostridiaceae bacterium. Lineage (GTDB taxonomy): Bacteria > Bacillota > Clostridia > Saccharofermentanales > Fastidiosipilaceae > JAAZIX01. Next base: position 4,308 of record JAAZIX010000067.1, read on the forward strand.
GTCCGTCTCATCGAGACCGGTGAACGTATACTCGTAACCGGCATAATCGTTAATTTTGATCGGATCGAGACCCGGAACCGCCTGACGGATATCGTCCGTACCGGTGGTGGTCTTCCGCCACAGCTGGAAGTAAACATCGGGCCTATCCGTAGGGCCGTCCCGCCAGATCTTTTTCACCGTGGCCGTACCCTGCTTGGGAATTTCATAATTGTTGATGACCACGGCATCGAACACTCCGCCGCCGGGCGTCAGTTCTCCGCCGGGTGCCTCAGCATTGTAATTGACATTGTAACTGGTGAAGCCGTACTCGCTCAGGTCGGAGAGCTCGATAATACGGTACTGATAGGGACGCCCGGTATTGTCTGCCCGGGGCAGGGCGGGACGATGGAGCACCCAGTTCGCCAATTCTTTCGCGTTGCTGAATTCGCCGTATTCCGCATCCGGAACTCCGTCTAGGGTGTGACCCGGTCCCATGGGAATATAGGTATTATCGTCCTCGCCGACATATTTGCGTTGCAGCTGCACGGTAACGTCTCTCGGCTTACCGCCGTTCCAGGCCTTCTTCATATAGTAGTCCCGGGTGGGAGGCGTATAGGTATTGGTAAAGGTGTGAACACCGTCGACAACCTTACACGAGGGTGTAAAGCTGCCTGCGCCAGGCTCCAAGGTTATCTGTGCTTCCGTGACTTTGTATACGTACTCATACCTGTTGTCGTGTTCGTCGCAGTAGAAGCGCGGCTGATCTTGCCAGGTGTAAGGCCCCCAGACATCTCCGCTCCCGGTCAGAACAGCCGGCTGGGGTTGTGGAGACTCAGTATCCAGTGTTTCGCCGTCTGTCAGATAACGACTTAGAGTCAGGGTTACGCTGCCGGGTCTAACATTTTCACCGCCCACCCATAATTTTTTGGCGGTAACGTCCGTATACAGCGAAACGTTGGTTACGGCTGTGGAGGCGCTGGAAGTCGCGTCAATTTCATATTTATTTGCGTACTCAAGGTCAAAGGGCTCTTCCTGAACCTGATACTTGACACTCGCCCCTCCTCCCGTTTGGGTGGGGAGATTGAACCATACGGCACACCAGGGAGCGTCCTCATGGTAATCGGCGTTGTTAGGAGAAGGGCTTTCCTCGCTATCAACAATTCCGTTAAGAGTGACGTCCATTCCCATGTTGACCGGGTCGGCACCTACCACCGGCTCGCCAAATGCATCCAATTCTACCTGCCACAGTTGGAAAGTCACCGGTATCGTGTCTGTCTTGGTGTTCCAATACTTGAAAGCGCGGAAGACATCGTCACGCTTTTCGTTGGTGACCTCGAAGCCATGGTTCATATCGCCCGTGATGCTCACGCGCACGTAACCGCCGGGCAAATTGGGCTCACTCAGCGTGTATAAATACGGATCGCCGTTGGCGTCTTGCGCGGGCAGATATTTCCAGCTGTAGTTCCAGACGCGCTTATTCGGATACTGAGGATCCACGGGATCGGGGTCACGCTCGCCGGACTCATATATCTCCGCATCGTCGTTGACACCGTCCAACACTACGACATCTTCCCAGCCGTCGCTACGGTGTAGCACAAGCTGAAATTGCGGCATGGTTGTCGGGATTCCCTCGGGGAAGTTAATGACCTTCCGCGCGTTAATATCCACATGCACGTAAGTGTTGGTAATCGTGGCGACACCATTATCATTGTCCGGGCCGGAGGGCGTATAGCCGATCAAGGGGGTTTCCGTCACGGAATAAGTATACAAGTCATTGTTGCCGTCGTTTTTGGGCAGGTTCTTCCAAGTATAGATCCAGGCGGTATGTTCGCCCGATTTCTCGACGGAGATATCGTCCGGATAACCGTCCAGCACGACCGGGTCACCAACGTTTTCCGGAGCCGCCATGCCGTCCGTCTGCCGCTGCAACTGGAAGGTCACCGGCGGTCTGAGCATATTTGTGTAGCCGCCCTCCCATTCTTTCTTGGCGACGAAGTCGGTTGCCTGCCAGGTATTGGTGACGATGTAACCGTCGACTGAGGCGACAAAGTTGGCCGGAACATCATTCTCAAGCACGCTGTAGGTATATTTGACACCGTCCGAGTTCCGTTCAGGCAGGTTCGTGATGGTGCTGCGCCAGACCGGGGATTCATGTCCACCGATAATACCGTTCAAAACAATGTCCTGAACCTTGACGGGGGTATTGCCGCCCGTAGCGCGCATCAGACTGAGGGTAACCTCTGTCTTGAGCGAATCACCGTCTACTCCCTGCGGGAATGACCAATCCTTGCCCACGGTTATGGATATCGTCGGAGACACGTAGGTATTGGTGATCATATCAGTATATTCGCCCGCGGTCATCACAAAGGGACCGGGACTGCCGGGGGTGAAGATACCGCCGGCATATACGCCTTCAATTACGCCGAACTCGTAAGGACGGGCGGCGGAGTCGGTCTGCTCCAGTTCGTCCCAAGTGACGGTGTAGGGATCCATAGTAGGTATCTGTAGAGGATCGACATTCGGCACGGGCGCCCAGGTTCCGCCGGCAATTCTGCGCTGTATCTGGAACCATACGTCGGGCTTCGCGACCTGCGAGCCGTCCACCCATTCCTTGGTGGCGGTTAAGCTACCGTCGGTGGGAATGACGTAGGTGTTCTTCAGGTTGAGGGTGTCCTTTCCAGTTAATTCGTAAGTTTCCGGGGTTTTTTCCGTGAAGGTAGTCCCGTCCCACTGACCTTCCTTAACATAGAAAGTATAGGCATTGCCGTTGATGTCAGTCTCTTCGAGACCCGTCCACGTATAGGAGGTATCACCGGTCGTGTTGGTTTTGACAATGCCGGCGTTATTGGGTAGCGGCACGGGCTGATCGATACCGCCGACGGTGGTTTTGCGCCACAGCTGTAGCCACAGATCCGGATGCGTCGGTGAACCGTTCTCCCATTTCTTGGTCGCGGTAGCCGTGCCGTCGGAGGGGATAACATAAGTGTTGGTCACATTCAGATCGCTTTCCGCCTTGGTATAATTCGGCGGCGTGAAATCGTTACCGTTTACGTCCACTTCCCGCACCGAGAAGATGTAGGGATTACCGTCAGCGTCGGTCTGCTTGAGACCGCGCCAGGACACCTCGGTAATGCCATCCAACATCTTGATCGGGGCGCCGGGCACCGGCTCGGGGGCACCGTTAACCCCCACCTGCCGATAAATTTTGAACCAAACGATGGGCCGCTCAGCCGGACCGTCGACCCAATTCTTTGTCGCGGTGGTGTAGACAATTTCGTTAGTGAAGTCCTCACCGTTATCGGATGTCTTAGCGTAACCGTCGGGTACGATTTCCTTTGCCTTATAAAGCACCGGGTAGCCCGCTTCATACTCCTTCAGACCGGTGGCGGTGTAGGCCCAAACGTTTATTACTCCCGTGTCCTTGTTCCAGGAGTACACAGGTTGGGGATTCATTTTCACATAGTCTGTGTCATTGTGTCCTTTGCGGTAGAAAACCAGTCCGAGATCCTCCGGGTGAGTGCCGCTCGGATCGACGTTGTCCACCCATGTTTTGGTTCCGGAGAATTCGGTGGTGCCGCCGTCCAGCGTATTGGTGATATCGGTGCCGCCGGGAGCGGTCTTATCAGAATAAGCGACCACATATTTCGCGGGAACCGTCTCCTGCACGGTGTAGTACTGCGTCACACCGCCTACGGCGGCGGGCAGGTTGATATAGCGATAAGTCCAGACATTGCCTTTATCCGTCCATTGCGGTGTGGGCTGAGTCGTAAGCAGGGTGCCGTTGGCGTAGAGGCTGAGGGGCAGATTGTGGAATGTCGGTCGCTCTCCCTGCGCGTTCTGGTCGTCCACCCAGGTCTTGTCGCCCTCGATCTCGATATGCTCCGGCGCATAGTAGAAGGTAATGACCTGCGGATCTTGATTTACGGGGTCGCTCACCCCCAGGGCAGTGGATATATAGTTGGCACTACTACTTCTGACCAGATCCTGATACGTGCTGGAAACGCTGTGCGGGCGATAATTTGTGATCTCCTTGGACAATTCGACCACTTCACTCTTGCCCGAGATGACATGCTTTGGTTCTGCCAAGATGACATCGGTACCCTCTTCCAGATAGCGCACTTCATAATGGTTCTTGACGATGTATTCGTAATAGAAAGTTATGATGTTCAAGTCCGGATTGGAAGTAAGGTAAAGGGACTTCTGGGGCAAATCCGGCGTAAAGTCGACAATTACCCAGCTGTTATCCGGCAATTGATAGAGCCTGTTGGTAATGACGGGAGCCTCTTCAGTCACGACCACGTGGCCGCCGTTATTTTTGGTAGCGGGATCAAGCAGAGCAACACCGGTATCACGGGCCAGATAACGCACCGTATAGTCTACATTGGGTGCACTGTAGTAGAAAGTGATAACGTTGTTATCCCCCTGCAGAGTCAGAGTTTTGATCTGCGCATCGGGTAAGAAGCCCGGCACTTCCACCGCCTGCTCGGTGACAGTGGTACCGGTTGTCTGTCCGGTTACGGTTTTGGGGTCGGCGGCCTGTGTATCGTTAGTATGCAAATAGCGAACCGTGTATGTGCGGTCGTTTTTCGGCAGGTAGCGTCCGGTGAGGTCCAGGCTGTTAAACACCTGAGCATCAAAGACATACTTTGTTAAGGTCCCGGAATAATACCATCCATCAAAGTCATAGCCGGGAATGACCGCGGGTTCTTCCGGACGAACGGCCTTCTGACCCTGAACAACCTGCTGAGTAGCATGTTGCACGACGGTTCCATCCGGCGCGGTGTAGAAAAAGCGCACGGTGTATTGCGGCGGAATCCACTTGGCGAACAGACGCAGGTTGTGACTCGGCATTGTAGCGCCACTCCAATCGAACTCCGTACCCGGGGTAGCATCCGGCGTAGTGTACCAACCGCCAAAGGAGTGTTCCGGCAAGTCGGCCGGGGTCTCCGGAGTGAAGTTATAGCCAGGCAAAATACTGGCACCATACATGAGGTTTTGCGACTTGCCGGGTACTACTTGATTGTAGCTATAGAAGTCGAGGGTATAGATGTTTCTAAGGTAGTAGAAATAGACATCGTAGTCGTCGTCTCCACCGGTGGAACTGTCAACGGTCACGGCATATGAAGTCAGGCCGGACAGTGTTTTCGCATACCAGTTACCAGTTCCGATAGCATCTTGCCTGAGAGTCTGGTCCTCGTTGAACCAAATATTGTTATACTGTCTCTCTCCGGTACCGGTGAGGCTTTGATAAAAGTAGTGGAGATCGTAATTATTCCCTCCCGTCGTCCACTGACCGGTGTAAACCCTGGTTCCGACAGTATTAAACAAATCCTCCGTAAAAGTTATGCGTTTCGACACCAGCGTCCGGCCAATGTTGGCGTGGTACCATCCGAGAAAACGATATCTTATTCCCCACGACCAGACATCCGGAATATTTGTCTTGGTCGGCCAAAGGTGGGTGATATTTGATTCGTATTTTGCTGTGAAAGAATAATTAGGACCGGAATTAGAATATGTAACTCCGCCGATAGTCATAGTGGCGTTTCTTCTATCCAGATCGAACTCTACCGTATAAGAGTTGCGCTCGTAATAAATATTGATAACAGTACTTCCATCGCCTGCTATGACGACACCGGTATCATTGTGGTGGTAGGTAAAGTAAGAGATCGACTTCTTATCTGTTGCCGGGATAGTATACACGGTTCCCGCCGTACCCGTGCGGGTGGCGGAACTGTGATAAGAATACTCGTAGGTATTGGTGCCGGGGATGGGGTCGGCATCTTCGATCCAGTAGACCAGCGTGTAATTTACATTGGTATGCGCCGTCCAAGCGGCCGTGATCGTCTGACTTTCGGTCAGAGTCTGCGGAATGGGAGACGACCAGCCGGCAAAAGTGTAGCCGGTGCGGGTGGGGTTGGCCGGCGCGGTAATAGCGGCGCCGTAACGAGCCTGGAAGGGCGGGATAAAGCTGCCGCCGGCCGTATCGTAAGTGAGGATGTAGCTGATGCGGTCGTAATACATTTTGACCACAGTGCTACCGTCCGGGGCGATGGTGGCCTCCTGAGTGGGCGTTTGGGCGGTAAATCCCGGGATATCCTGGGCGGCAACGGTGACCTGAGAGCCGGTAGTGGCGGCAAAGTTCTCGGTCCGGTTCGGATCCAAAGTATAGCCGTCATCATATATATTCTGCAGATAATGCTCCACCGTATAAGGCGTTCCGGTGCTGGCCTTATAGGTGACGGTGTAATTAAGCTCGGTGGCGCCGTTCTGTGTGATACCGGCGGTACCGGAGATGATCTCATCGGCGGGGGGATCAATATAAAAACCCTGGATGGGGGGAGATTCTACTTCGTATTCTTCTCCGTAGGCATATGTTGCCATATACGATAGTGCCGCTGGGGAACCGTTTTCGTACTGGTATTTGATGTTCAATTCATACAGATAAGTCGAACGGTACTGAGCGGTGAAGTCAAACGTTGTAGACTGATCACCGGTAATATACGTTTCCGGCGGCGTCCACTGGACAAAGGTATAGCCGGTCCGTTCCGGCGTATCCGGCTGGATAGTATCCAGTCGTGTGCCGTCCGGGACATTGTGTACTGTTTTCAGGGTCGTCTCGCCGTCATATTCCAGGAAATTGACCGTATGGGTCACCGGTTCTCCTTCGGACAGAACTTGAGCCGGCAGGAGCTGCCAAATCAGTAGCACCGCCAGCAGTAATGTAACAATCTTTCTAACTTTTACTTTCACTTTCATATAACTTTTTTTACCCCCACCAGAGGAACATGCTAAAAATTTGTCAAAACTCCTGTGTACGAAGTGCAAATTTCCGAAAGATATTTTATCAGTAAATATAAATTTGTCAAGTTTCTTATGTTACATGAAAACCCGTAAAATTAAATTTTTAGCTGATAAACTATTAGTTCAGAATTAGTCCAGAAACAAAAAAATATCTTGCGAAACCGGCTCAATCTGGTACACTGTGGCCTGGGGAAAGGAGCCTTTGGAAATGCAACAAACTTTTTATGACTTCTCGGCATTTGATCTGTTAAAGGATAAAAAACCGCTCTTGGTTTGTGATAGGGTCTTCGATTCATTTGAGATTGAGTTCCCCGGCGAAGCTGTACGTTTCAGCGCCTTCACTTCCAACCCGATTTATGAGGATGTAATGGCGGGCGTGGAAGTTTTAAGAGAGAACGAATGTGACTTCATAGTGGCGGTCGGCGGCGGGAGCAGTATTGACACCGCGAAATCCATTAAATACTACAGCCGTCTCGACCTACCCATAATGGCCGTTCCCACAACTTCCGGAACCGGCAGCGAAGCGACTCATTTTGCGGTTATATACAGAGACGGGAAAAAACTATCCGTTGCCGGCGATCATCTTTTGCCGGAATATGTTATTTTACAGGCGGAACTGCTCAAAACCCTGCCTTTGTATCAGAAGAAATGCACCATGCTCGACGCGCTCTGCCAGGCTATCGAGTCCTGGTGGTCAAAAAGGGCAAGTGAAGAAAGTATCCGTTATTCCAAAGAGGCAATCCGCCTGATCCTCGGGCATATGGAAAGTTATTTGCGAAACGAGGCTGAGGGCAATGCGAAGATGCTTCTGGCCGCCAACTTCGCCGGCAAAGCGATCAATATAACCACCACAACCGCGCCTCACGCCATGAGCTATAAGCTCACTTCCCTTTACAGACTGCCGCACGGCCACGCTGTCGCTATCTGTCTCCCCAAGGTATGGCGGTATATGGGAAATTTCGACGACATTGCCCACGCGCTAGGTAAGCGGAACCATGAAGAAGCTATCTCGTTTTTTGAAGATTTATTGCAAAAGCTGGAAATCCGACCGCCGCAGGATGTAAATGCGGACGATGTGGAGGTTCTGACCGATTCGGTGGATCCGGAAAGATTGAGCAATAACCCGATGCAACCGGATAGGGAGACGATAAGGAGTCTGTATAAAGAAATTTTAGGGGTATAAGGGGGCTTTAAATGAATCAGGGGATTAAGGCGGTTATTTTCGACTGGGCGGGAACGACCGTGGACTATGGTTGCTTTGCGCCGATAAGGGCCTTTATCGACGGCTTCAGAAGTATCGGCATAGATATTACTAATGATATGGCACGCGAACCGATGGGTCTGTCGAAGATCGACCATGTTCGGACCATCGCCGCTATGCTACCGGAGCCGCTTTCCGAGGAAGAGATTCTGCGGGCATACGGGGTGTTCGAGGAGACTCTTTTTGCCAATATCGAGCGACACTGCGATATAAAGGATCATGTTTTGACAACCGTCACCGCTCTGCGGGAACGGGGAATCAAAATAGGCTCCACGACGGGCTACACGTCTGCAATGATGGAATATGTCTTGCGGGGAGCGGCGGAGCAGGGTTACTCGCCAGATTTCTGCGTCTCCGCCGATCTGGTTGCCGCAGGCAGACCCCATCCATACATGATTCAAGAAAATATCCGGCACTTCGGCATTTCCGACGCGAGAGAAGTCGTCAAGGTCGGAGACACCGTCGCCGATATTGCGGAAGGCAAAAGCGCCGATTGTTGGACCGTGGGCGTCGTTATGGGTTCGTCGGAACTCGGACTCACGCGCGACGAAGTTTCCGCCCTGTCGGAGGACGAGTTGGAAGAGCGCAAAGCATCCGTCCGAGCAACGTTTTTCGAGGCCGGAGCGGACTATGTAATTGATGACATGAATGAATTTTTGGATGTTATCGCCGATATCAATCGAAAGATTAGTGCCAATTCGACCCGGGCAGAGGTTACCGTTCCTTACGTTCGTTCTCGGGAATTAAAAGCGCACCATACAGAAATTTAAGTGTCTCGGAGATAACTCTTTCGTCATTTTTTGTTTCGCCGATCCAGGGATCGGTATAAATTTGCAGACGAATCATGTAATAATCGCAGGAATAGGCCTTTTGCAGAGACATAAAAACATTATCCATGGTAAAGGCGGCCAGACTGACGTCCAGGTCCGCCCTTACCTCCCCTCGTTTTTGCCCCTGTTCCAATATTCGGATGTACTTCCCGGCGGTAAAGCTCTCTAAGCTATGCGGTACTCTAAGCAGGAAATCGTTATTGCCCAGCGAAGACATCTCGTGATAGAGACGAAGCAGAGCCTTTTCCTCCCGCGGAGCCCGTACCGACAGGCGTACCATATATTCGATTTTTTCCGCTACGCTCTTTTCCTCATCTTCCATGACCTCGCCCGTATATTGTTCGATGATCATGGAGCCGTACTGCACGATATAGAGAAAAAGATTTTCCTTCGTGTCAAAGTAGCTGAAGAGCGAACCCACACTTATTCCGGCTCGTTCGGCAATGCGGTTCGTATTGGCCAGTTCATAGCCCCGGTCGGAAAACTCGTCGATAGCGGCTCGGATGATCCGTTCCCGCTTCTCCGCATCCAGGCGATTAAAACTCTCATTAACAAAGGTTCGCATACTTCTCCCCAACCGATTCGGAGCTGTTTAAGCCACTTGCTGAGTGGACACTCAATCGGTTTGTGTCTATAATAACACTATAATCAGAAAGATGCAACTGCTTTACAACCATTACTTGCATTTATAAAATAAATATGCTAAAGTTGTATTGAGTGATGACTCAATACGGATGCAGGGGTTTTGCAGTTACGCCTTTGGGGCAGGCGTATGAGGGGATGACGGTAGCCGATTCGGTTAAAGTCTCGATCGAGGATGGCAACGCTACGGGTGTGGGGGGACCGGCAAGCCATCCTCCGGGGCTCCGAGGCACACCATGTGCATCGTATCTATCAGTCTATCAGTTGTATAAAGACGTATAAAACCCCGACAGGGGCAAGTATATTTCCGGCGTCTAGTTCTCGCCTTCGTCGCTACGGGCGCTATGGTCAATACCGGACAGTTGCGGCATCTGCTCGTATAGATAGTCATTGATCGGACGCACGGCCAGGATCCTGGCAACAATCATTGTCACTATCACCACAATTGCGGCCGGCATTAAAACCCCGCCGAAGCTGCCGGTCATCTCGGCAGTCAACACGATCCCGGTTAACGGTATGTGCATAGCGACCGCCACGTGAGCCGCCATCGCACACACGGTAAAGATAAGTACCTGCTCCGCCGGAATGATTCCCAGCTGAACGGCGAGCTGAGCCAGGGCATTACCGATTAGGGCACCGGTTACCATCAGGGGCGTGAATATCCCGCCCGCAATTCCAGCGGCGATAGCCAGGGTTATCAGGATCATTTTGAGGCCATATACAAGTAAAACCCGCGTTAGCGGTAGCCCGGGGTCACCCGCGACCTTCAAAATCAACGGATTTCCGGAGCCGAAAAGTTCCGGTACCAGGAACAACGCACCCAATATCAGCAGAAAAGTCACGAGTATCTTTGCCCAGGTCGGCATCTTCAGTACGGAAAACACACGGCGGAAAAGAATGATTAGGCGGTAAAACAGCCAGCCGCTCAGTCCGCAGACCAGCCCAAGAATAAGGAGAAGACCATAACTGAAGCCGCTCGGCCGCGGCAAGTCGGGCAGACTGAGGATGGGTCTTAGACCGAAAAAGGCTGAAGTGATCCCCTTGGCAATAAAGCCGGCGCAAAGTGATCCGAGCAACGTGATGTGGGAAAAGCGTTTATCAAAGGCCTCGATGGCAAAAATAAGTCCGGCAAGAGGCGCGTGCAGGATGGCGGCAAGAGAGGCGGCAACACCAACGCCGATCAGACTCTGTTGCGGTTTGGTTTTATCGCGTGGAAAACGGACAGCACCGGCGAGAAGCCCGCCGGCATGTAAGGGTCCGGCGAGACTGCCGAGGCCGAAAGCGCTACCGGCATTGAGTGCCACGAGGCTCATCTTGACCGGAGCGATCACCCACCAGCGACCCCGTAGCGTCCCCCGTTGCTCACCGAAGAGATGCGGCACGCCGCCACCGCCGAGCAGGGGCTCCCAAGTATAGAGCAGGGCATTGAGCAGTGCCAGACCGATATAAGTGACTATCACTACCGATATAGCCCAGGCGCTCCCGGCTGCTGCCGTGGCTAATGCACCTTGAAAGAGCCGCTTCAACTCAATTATAACCAGCCGATAGCCGGCGGTCGCAATTCCGATCAGCCCGCCCAAAACAGCACTGATCACAAGTAGCTCCAGCCAGTTCTCATGCCACTTGCTTTTTAAAGATTTGTTGTTGCTCATCGTTGTGGATTCTACCATATTTCAATGAGTTACGCTCCGGCGGCGCAACGGTCCACATGTACTAGGTGCGGCGCCAGGTGCGCGGCGATAGTAATACCAGAATCGGGAAAATTTCCAGGCGCCCCATGATCATAGTCAGGGTCAGCAGGAGTTTGTTGGCGGCGGAAAAGCCGGCGAAGTTACCGTGCGGACCGACGGAATCAAGACCGGGACCGACATTGCTGAAAGTTGAGGCCACGGCACTGAAGGCGGTCAAAAAAGTTTCCGACGACAATGTAACCGGGATCAGAACCAGTAGAAACAAAAACATAAATGTCATCAGGTAATAGGCAAGTCTGGCCGTGGTTCGGTGGCTGAGAGCCTTACCCTCAAAGCGCACCATAAGGCGGCGGTTCGGACTGATGCCGCGTCGGATCTCCTTGATCACACTCTTGAAATAGATAGCCACCCGACCGACCTTGAGACCGCCAGCCGTGGAGCCGGCCATACCGCCGATAAACATCAAAAGCAGGAGTAGGTAGCGACTGAACGGCGGCCAAAGAGCGAAGTTCACGGTGGCATAGCCGGTCGTCGTGATTATGCTGCTGACGGTGAAGAACGCGTCGCGCCACAGATGCCCGGTGTTGTGTGAGGTCGGGTAGAGATTGATAACTATCAGGATCACCGCAACGGCTACTATGCCGAGGTACCAGCGCAGCTCTTCATTACGTCGAATCGAGCGAAAGTCGCCTCGCAGGAAAAAGTAATACAAATTAAAATTGATTCCGAAGAGCAACATTCCGATACTGAGTACGACTTGTATGTAGGTCGAGTCCATGAATTGGCCGACCGAGAGGCGGTAGTTGCTGAAGCCACCGGTGCCGGCGGTGCCGAAGCCGTGAATGAAGGCGTCGAACCAGTTCATTCCGCCGAGCAACAGAAGAACGATCAGGATCGCGGTCATAGCGATGTAAATCAGATAAAGTACGCGGGCGGAACTGTGAACTTTGGCACGCAGTTTTCCGAAGGTCGGTCCGGGAACCTCCGCCTTCATAATATGAACTCCCTCCGAATCCAAACCGGGCATGACGGCGAGAGCGAAAACCAGGATCCCCATTCCGCCGATCAGGTGGGTGAAGCTACGCCAAAAGAGCAGGCCGTAGGGTAAGGCCTCGACATCAACTATAACGCTGGCGCCGGTGGTGGTGAAGCCGGAAGCCGATTCAAATAGCGCATCGACAAAAGATGGCACGTGCCCGCTGATAACGAAGGGCAAAGCGCCGAGCGCCGAGAGAACTAGCCAGGAAATGGCGACGATGACAAAGCCTTCGCGCATGAAGAAGTCGGGACGGCGCGGGCGGCGAAAGCTGAGCAGACCGCCGAGTGCGGCGGCAATCAAAATTCCCCAAACGAGGCTGAACAGGTCGGGAACGGCATCGCCCTTGATTAGACCGACAATGAGCGAGGGGATCATCAGGAGGCCGGTGATGAGGATGATACGGCCGACGATATAGCGCACCAGTCCGTAGTTCATGGCGCAATTCCATCACTTACGGTGTCGCGCCGGCGAATCATGGTGTTGCGCCGGGGGCTCATGGCGTCACCCCGGGGCTCATGATGCGCCTCCGGCATCGCGGAGAATATCGTCGAGGGTTGAGATGTTTCGCTGAGTCGTGATAACCAGAACGTGGTCACCCGGCAGAATTACGTCGTTACCGCCAGGATAAATCAATTGCCCTTCGCGCTGAATCAGGGCGAGCAGGAGATTGCTGCGGAGCGGGAGTTCCATGAGCGGAATGCCGGTGGCACGGCTTGCTTCGACAACATGAAATTGCAGAGCTTCAACACGGGCGTCGGCCAGACGATAGAAGGCATCTATGTTGGAACCGCGGCGCTCGCGGATTGAGCGGATATAGCGGATCGTTCGATCGGCAATGAGATGATGCGGCGTTACAACCGACTGGAGAGCGTGGGTGGTCTGTGGGGCGACTTTGCACATAAGTCGCATGAGGTGAATACGGTTGACCTTGGTTATGGTGCGACGCACGCCGAGATCGGAGGCATAGAGAGAAACGAGGATATTCTCTTCGTCGATGCCGGTCAGAGCGATCACGGCGTCGAAGCCGGCGACCCGTTCCTCATGCAGGAACATCTGATCGGTACCGTCGCCGCAAATGACTTCGACATCGGGGAAGTCGGCGGCCAGGGCATCGGCGATTTCCGGATTGACTTCAATGACTTTAATCTGTATACGTAACCGCTGCAGACGCGGCAGAAGATAACGCGTGATCCTGCCGCCGCCGATGATCAGGGCGGAGCGGATCGGCTTTTGCAGAAGACCGGCCCGGCGCTGAAATTGTTCAAGATCTCGCGGTTTTCCGGTCACGTAGACAATATCACTGTGCAGGAGACGCGCATTGCCGTCGGGAATAATAACTTCACCGTCACGTTCAATGATACAGACAATGACCCGCCCGTTCTTAAGTGTGAGATCGCGCAGAGCCACGCCGTTGAGTTCAGTGTCTCCGGGTAGCAAAAAGGCCGCTAGATTAACCCTCCCCTGCTCGAAATGTTCGACCTGTTGTGCGGACGGAAGGAGAATCATCCGTTCGATATCACGCGCCGCCTCCAGATCCGGGTTGATCATCAGACGAATACCGAGCCGCTCGCGCAGGAAGTTCATCTGAAGGGAATACTCGGGACTGCGTACCCGCGCGATTACATGTCTGGCACCCAACGTATGCGCGGTAATTGCGGCGATAATATTGGTTTCGTCGGAAGGAGTAACGGCGATAAAAACATCGCAGGAAGCGACGCCCGCTTCCTGCTGTATGTCGTATAGCGCACCGTTGCCGACCACGCCGGTGATGTCGGCAATGGCAATCATATGCTCCAAACGCTCTTCATCAAGATCAATGAGAACAATATCATGCTGCTCGGCAACCAGGTCGACGCAGAGAGTTTCGCCGACTTTGCCGGCTCCGACAATGACAATATTCATAAGGCACCGCCGTTCGCGCCGACCGTAGCAACTCTATTGTCGGGCTGTTTCGCACCCAATTCCTCGTTGCGGCGGCGGCGTTCCATAATCTCCCGGGCAACAATCTGATCTTTGACTTTCATCAGACGGGTCAGATTGCCGCGTTCGTTTTCCTCCATTTTGAGTGTGATTGAGCGAATAAGAGCCTCGAGCTCAGGGATTTTAACGTGCTCGAGGGAGTTGACGCGCCTGCGGGTGCGCTCGATTTCGGCGGCCAGCAGCTGAACCGTTTTTTCCACTTCGGCCAACTGTAACATACCGGGTAGCGCTTCGACCAGATCCTCCACGGCCGCGTCGAGTTCCGGTGAAGTGCCGGCATAGCCGTAAGGCAGGCGACGTCCTTCGACGGCGACTTCGGGCAGGCTGAGGACGGGAACGTCCACGCCCATGATGCGTCTGACCGAACCGGTCGCGCGCAGGGGTTCGCCGCCCAGGAGTAGCGATTCTTCCAGCACCGCCGGATGCATGACCGCGCCGGCCAGTGTGAGGCCGCGCATGGCGACGCGCAGACGTTTGTCGACCTCGCGACGTAGCCGTTCGTTCTCGTCGATATAAGTCAGGAAACGACGCATCAGCTCGTCGCGCTTATCCTTGAGCATCTTATGGCCACGCCGGGCAATCGCCAACTCTCGTTTGAGGTTGAGCAGCTCCATGCGGTTCGGATTTACTGTCCGTGTAGCCATTCCGATCCTCCGGTTCTATTAATTTTCGTAAGCCGGTTCTTCTACGCCGGCCTCGGGCCTATAATAACGATCCAGATAGCCCTCGCGAATTCGTTTGAGCTCGGCGCGCGGCAGAATTCCCAGCAGTTCCCACCCCAGGTCCAAAGTTTCTTCTATAGAACGATTGGTCTGGAAGCCCTGGGCAATGTACCTTTCCTCGAACTCGGTGGAGAAGCGGGCATAAAGGCGATCGACTTCCGAGAGCGATGATTCGCCGAGAATAATCGCCAGCTCTCGTGCGTCTTTACCGCGCGAATAGGCGGCAAAGAGCTGGTTCATTGTGTCGGAATGGTCTTCGCGAGTCTTGCCCCGGCCGATACCTTTGTCCTTGAGGCGCGACAGCGAGGGGAGAACATCGATCGGAGGCAGGTAGTTCCGGCGGTACAGCTCGCGGCTGAGAATGATCTGACCCTCCGTGATATAACCGGTCAGGTCGGGAACCGGGTGTGTCTTATCGTCGTCCGGCATGGTCA
>JAAZIX010000068.1 GCA_012800655.1 Clostridiaceae bacterium
CGCAGACCGAGACCGTATGGCGACAGGCCGATCGTTATCATGTGCCGCGGATCGTCTTTATCAATAAGATGGATCTGGTCGGCGCGGATTTTTTCCGTTCGGTTCAGTCGCTGAAGGATCGCCTGCGTGCCAACGCCGTGCCGATGCAGTTGCCGATCGGTTCCGAGGAGAATTTCCGGGGCATTATCGATCTGGTTTCGATGCGAGCGGAGCTTTACGAAGATGAGTTGGGACTGATCATGACCGAGGACGAGATCCCGGCCGACCAGTTGGATTCGGCTGTCGAGTGGCGCGATCGCCTCATAGAGACGGTTGCCGACCTCGACATGGAACTGATGGAAGCCTATCTGGAAGGATCCGAGATCAGCGAGGAACTGTTGCGGGCGGCGGTCAGACGGGCAACCTGTGCTTGTAATCTGACCCCGGTATTTTGCGGATCGGCATACAAGAACAAGGGTGTTCAGCTGCTTTTAGACGCAATTGTTTATTACATGCCGTCACCGCTGGATATACCTCCCGTAACCGGAATCAACCCCGATACACATAAGGAGGAGCCGCGGTCAAGTTCCGTCGACGAGCCCTTTGCCGCCCTGGCTTTCAAGATCGAGACTGATCCGTTCATCGGTAAGCTCTCATTTTTCAGAGTCTATTCAGGCACGCTCAAGACGGGTTCGTACGTCTACAATGCGGATAAGCAGCAAAACGAGCGGATCAGCCGAATCATGCTGATGCACTCCAACCATCGTGAGGATGTGGATGAAGTCAGCGCCGGAGCGATTGCCGCCGCGGCCGGTTTGCGGGTAACGACAACCGGTGACACGCTGAGTGACCCCGATCATCCGATTCTCCTGGAATCCATGGAATTCCCGGAGCCGGTCATCTCCGTTGCCATTGAGCCGCGCAGCCGTGCGAGCCAGGACAAGATGATGATTGCTCTGCAGAAGCTGTCGGAGGAAGATCCGACCTTCCGCACCAGTACCAACGAGGAGACCGGACAGACACTGATTTCCGGCATGGGCGAGCTACATCTGGAGATTATCGTCGATCGCCTGTTCCGTGAGTTCCGGGTTGAAGCCAATGTTGGTACGCCGCAGGTCGCCTATCGTGAGACCATTACCGAGACGGTTGAGGTCGAGGGGCGTTTCGTGCGTCAGACCGGCGGCAGGGGACAGTATGCGGTATGTAAGCTGCGTCTGGAGCCAGGTGAGCGGGGTTCCGGCTACGAGTTCGTGAACGCGGTAGTCGGCGGGGCAATTCCCAAGGAATATATCCCCGCAATTGACGCCGGAATTCAGGACGCAATGAAGAGCGGCGTGATTTCCGGTTATCCGGTTGTTGACGTCAAGGTCACTGTTTTAGATGGCGATTGGCATGAGGTTGATTCGTCGGAGATGGCCTTCAAGATAGCCGGCTCTATCGGTTTCCGTAAGGGTTGCGAGAAGGCCGCGCCGGTTATTCTTGAGCCAATTATGAAGGTTGACATTACGGTACCCGACGACTATATCGGCGACGTTATGGGCGATATCAGCGCGCGCCGCGGCCGGATCGAAGGAACCGAGTCGATTGTGGGGGCACAAATGATTACCGCCTCCGTGCCTTTGGCGGAGCTCTTCGGCTATGCGACCTCCCTGCGTTCCCGAACGCAGGGCAGGGGAACCTTCGTCATGCAGATTGACCACTTTGAGGCAGTTCCGAGAGCAGTGACGGAAAGGATCACCGGAATGTAAAAAATAGCCTTTTTTAAGGCCGTTTCGGCGGATTTTGGCGCCGAAAGATGAATTTATAATGATGGTGCTTGCAGAATTTAAATCTTCGTGTAAAATACATTCTGCGGGCATACGCAAACAAAAGGAAGGAGTGCGGCAAAAAGGAGCCGCACAAATAAGGAGGAAATATTAATAATGGCTAAAGAAAAATTTGTCAGAACTAAGCCACATGTCAACATTGGAACGATCGGACATGTCGACCATGGCAAGACCACCTTGACCGCTGCCATAACAAAAGTTTTGGCAATGCAGGGACACGCCAAGTTCGAAGCCTATGAGCAGATCGACAAGGCCCCGGAGGAAAAAGAGCGCGGTATTACCATCAATACGTCTCACGTCGAGTACGAAACAGAGAACCGCCACTATGCCCATGTTGACTGCCCCGGTCACGCTGACTATATCAAAAACATGATTACAGGCGCGGCTCAGATGGACGGCGCTATTCTCGTTGTTTCCGCCGCTGACGGACCGATGCCTCAGACGCGTGAGCACATTCTGCTGGCGCGCCAGGTCGGTGTTCCGGCTATCGTTGTGTTCCTGAATAAGTGTGATATCGCCGACGAGGACATGATTGAACTATCCGACATCGAAGTTCGCGAACTGCTCGATATATATGAGTTCCCGGGCGACGACACGCCGGTGATCCAGGGTTCGGCTCAGAAGGCTCTCGACTCCGAAAGCACCGATATCAATGATCCGGTTTACAAGCCGATTCTCGATCTGATGGCTGCCGTCGACGAGTTCATTCCGACCCCCGAGCGTGATACGGACAAGCCTTTTGCCATGCCGGTTGAGGACGTGTTTACAATTACCGGTCGCGGAACAGTTGCCACGGGTCGTGTCGAGCGCGGTGTTATTAAGGTTGGTGATCCTGTTCAGATCGTTGGTCTGCGTGAGAAGCCTATGGCTTCGGTTGTTACCGGCGTGGAAATGTTCCACAAGCTGCTTGACCGTGCCGAGCCCGGCGACAATGTCGGACTGTTGTTGCGCGGCATTGCCCGGGCGGAGATTGAGCGCGGCCAGGTCATCTGCAAGCCCGGTTCGATCAATCCTTACACGAAGTTTGCCGGTCAAGTCTACGTGCTGACCAAAGACGAGGGCGGCCGCCACAAGCCTTTCTTCAGCGGTTATCGTCCGCAGTTCTTCTTCCGCACGACCGACGTTACCGGCGTCATCAACCTGCCCGAAGGCGTTGAGATGGTTCTGCCCGGTGACCACGTCAACATGAATATCGAGCTGATCACTCCGATCGCCATTGAGAAAGGAACTAGCTTCGCCATTCGTGAGGGCGGACATACTGTCGGTGCCGGCAGCGTTACGGACATCGCCGGATAAACTCGCGGCACTCCGCACTTGTGGCGGAAACTGCACCGCGAGTTAAAACCAAAAATGCAAAACGGGGGGTCTCCGTCCGGAGACTTCCCGTTTATTTGTTATACGGCATGGCCGTAAAAACGGAATAGCGGGTCCGACAGAAGGGTGTCGGATGTGTTAAGATTAGCTGGTTGCAGGACGGGTTGTGATTGTCCGGCAAATTTGCAGGGAGGATAGACCGAACGTCGGGGCGTTCGTTGCAAATTATAAACGGTAAACATGAGACTAAAGCTTGGGAAAAGAATTATGAGCGGGATTCAGCCGAACGGACGGCTTCGCTATGATTATATTTTCACTTTCGGAGATGCGGAAATTGCGCCGCACCTACTCGACGATTATTCTCCGGAGGATGAGCTGCCGGAGGATGATTTGTTGGATGATGATCTGTTAGAGGACGATCTGACGGAGAGTGACTTCCCGGAGGGAGATTTCTATCCGGATACGATAGATGACGGTGACGCGGAGCGGGACGAAAATTCGTTTCTCGTTGATCGCTATAAGCGGTATCGTCATCGCATTTTCGACAGTGGTGACGATAATTCCGAGGGCGGTGATGACCCGATGAGTGAGGATGAAATCGGGGCGATATTCACGGATGAATTGATCCTGCCCTGTGTGCCTCTGAGAGGTATGTCGCCGCTGCCTCATATTACCATCAGCCTGGACATTGCCAGACGCCGTTCTAAGGCTGCCGTAATGAAGGCGATGGACGATAATCTGCCGATTTTCCTGATAGCCCAGCGTGATTTGAATAAGAGTTGGCCGAAGGAGTCCGATCTCTACACTTGGGGCTGCGTGGCGCGTATTCTGGATATTGACGACGGCCAAAGGGAAGGTGCGTTGCGGGTTCTGGTCGGCGGGGTGGACCGCGCCGAACTGGTTAGTTTTTACAATAAGAGCGATTTTGCCCTGGCAAAGGTGCGTCTCGGGAGAGCCGTACCTTTGAATGAGGACGACAAGATACGTCTGGAGGTATATAAGCGTGACCTGTTGGATCGCTTTTTCGAATATATTCAATTGACCCGCAAAGTTCCGCGCGACTTGGTTGCACATCTGGCTCTGCAGGACGATTTCGATCTTATAACGAATTTTGTCGCCGCGACTCTGGAACTGGAACTGGAACAGGTGATCGATATCCTGGGCACGCTGGATCTGCTGGAACGCTATACGAAAATTTCCGAAATTCTGGAGCGTGAGATTAAGATGGCCGAGTATCGCGCCGACCTCATGAACAAGGTTCATTCCTCTATTTCGCAGGATCAGCGCGAGTATTTTCTGCGCGAGGAGATGCGGGTAATTCGCGACGAGCTGGGCGAGGGCGAGACGACGGAGGATGAGGTTGCCGCTTATCTGAAGCTCTTGGCCAAGACGCCGATTCCCGACGCCTGGCGGGAACGTCTGGAGAAAGAAATCAATAAGCTCAATAAATATCCGCCGGCTTTCCCCGAGGCGTCGGTCCAGCGCAATTATTTGGATCTGGTCTTTGAGCTGCCCTGGGGAAGGGAGGCGCGCGAGAATCACGATATCGCCAAGGCACGGCGCCAATTGGACCGCGACCATTACGGCTTGGAACATGTCAAGGAGCGCATCTTAGAGTATCTCGCCGTGCGCAAACTGCAGGCCGAGCGTGAGAATGACGGTGAAGTCGCGCCAATTCTCTGCCTGGTCGGTCCGCCCGGTGTCGGTAAGACTTCGGTGGCGCGCTCGATAGCGACCGCTCTGCGCCGCCGCTATGTGCAGTTTTCTCTGGGCGGGGTGCGGGATGAGGCGGAAATCCGCGGACATCGCCGTACCTATATCGGCGCCATGCCGGGGCGCATAATTCAATCGATGCGTCAGGCGAAAGTTGCCAATCCTCTGATCCTGCTGGATGAAATAGACAAACTCGGTTCCGACTTCCGCGGCGATCCTTCGTCGGCGCTTTTGGAGGCTCTGGATCCGGCGCAGAACGATCACTTCATGGATCACTACTTGGAGATCCCTTTCGATCTTTCCAAGGTACTCTTTATCACTACGGCCAATGACGCAGAGGCGATACCGCCGGCACTGCTGGACCGCATGGAAATGATCCGCCTGAACGGCTATACCCAGTACGAGAAGGAACGCATCGCCCGTCGCCATCTGTTGCCGCGTCAGTTGAAGAAGCATTCGCTGACCAGGGAAGAGATGCATATAACCGATTCCGGCCTGAACGCCCTGATTCGCGGCTACACCCGCGAGGCCGGCGTGCGTCAACTGGAGCGCGAATTGGCGCGTCTCTGCCGCAAGGCCGCTTTGGAAATCGGCGAGAAGCAGGGAACCGGGATTAGGATCACCGCCCAGAACATCGGGGACTATTTAGGTCTGCCCAAGTACTACGAGGACGAGCTGCAGAAGGTTAATCTGATCGGTGTGGTTACCGGTCTGGCCTGGACGGCGGTCGGCGGGGAGACGATGACCATCGAGGTCAACCGTATGCCGGGCACGGGTAAGTTCGAGATGACCGGTCAGTTGGGCGAGGTAATGCAGGAGTCGGCGAAGGTGGCGTTGGCCTATCTGCGTGCTCATTCGCGCGATTTCGGCATTGAGGACAGCTTCTACAAGGATAATGATATCCATATCCATATTCCTGAAGGAGCCGTGCCCAAGGACGGACCTTCGGCGGGGGTTACTTTGGCGACCGGACTGGTTTCGGTATTTACCGGGCGCCCCGTGCGTAGCGATATCGCTATGACCGGCGAGCTGACCACACACGGGCGGGTCCTGCCGATCGGCGGTCTCAAAGAGAAGCTGATTGCGGCCGACCGCGCCGGAATAACCCGGGTACTGATCCCGGAAACGAACAAGCGCGAATTGAGTGAGATGCCCGATTCGGTACTCAAACGCCTGGAGATCACGCCGGTGCGGACGATCGATGATGTTCTGGGTATCGCTCTTGACGCACCCCCTCGGGAGGAGTAGAATAGTAAGTTGACTGTGGCAGGGATACGTCGTACGGAGCTACGCCGCCTCTGTCTATGGGAGGAGAATAAAAATGCGTAAAGATATACATCCGAAATATGTAAAGTGCACGGTGCAGTGCGCCTGCGGCGAGACTTTCGAGACTCGATCCACGGTGGAGAACATCAGGGTTGACCTGTGCTCCAAATGCCATCCGTATTTTACCGGTAAGCAGAAGCTGGTCGATACCGGCGGACGCGTGGAACGTTTCCAGAGACGGATGCAGAACAGATAGCCGCGGTAACGGCGAGCTTTACCGTGAAGCTATCGCTCGGACGGGCGGTAATTCACGGTAATTTTATGTCTGTGGTGAACCGAAAATGAACGGCGATAAAACGAAAAAAGCAACATATACATCGGAACTGAATTCGGGGCGTCCGGTGCGGCGCACCAAAATAGGCGGCCAGGCTCTGATTGAGGGGCTCTTGATGATGGGTCCGGAGCGGGTGGCGATGTGTTGTCGCCGTGCCGACGGTCGTATCGAAACGAAAATGCTGCCTCTGCCGAAGACCGACGATGTCTGGGCGAAACTGCCGATTGTGCGCGGTAGTGTGCGCTTGTTCCGCCAGCTGAAAATGGGTATGCGGGCAATCTTTAAGTCGGCCGAGTATTTTGAGGAGGATCAGGCGGAGACACCCAAAGAGCATCCCGATAATTCCGAGACCCCCGCAGTCGAAGCTACTGAGGTTGAAGTTTCCGAGGCCGGGGTTGAGACTACGGATATCGATACTACCGAGACTGAAGCTACGGAGATTGAGACCTCCGGCTTGGTAAAAGAATCGACGGAAAAGTCGGCCAAGCCCGCGACGATGAGTTCTCTGCAACTGGGACTGACCGTGGCGTTGAGTATGGCGATTGCGGTCGGGCTGTTCATCTTATTGCCGAATTTGGTTGCGGGGCTGATTTTGGGACCGCGCTCCGCTCAGCAGGTTTGGGGAATGAGTTTTCTGTACAATTTATTCGAAGGGCTGATACGGATTATTATACTGCTGAGTTATCTGGGGCTTACATCGCTCCTGCCGGATCTGCGGCGGGTCTGGATGTATCACGGCGCGGAGCATAAGGCGATCGCCTGTTACGAGCACGGCGACGAATTGACTGCGGAGGCCGCGGCTACTTACAGCCGCTTCCACCCGCGTTGCGGAACTTCGTTCCTGATTCAGCTGATTATAATCAGTGTGTTGGTTTTTGCCGTGGTGGGCTGGTACGGTATGTGGCTGAACCTATTGATACGTCTCCTGCTTCTGCCGCTGATAGCCGGTCTTTCTTATGAATTGCTGTTGTGGGTGGGCAGGCACAGCATTTCATTGCCGGCCCGAATTTTTGCCGCTCCCGGCCTGTTGACGCAGCGACTGACGACGCGCGAGCCGGATCGGGAGATTCTGGAGGTGGCAATAACGGCTTTGCGGGCGGTTTTACCGGACGATCCGGACGCGGATCTGTGGCAATGAGCAGATTTGCGGTAAGCAAATGAGCGGGCTGTTTGACAGGAGTTTGGCCGATCTTTTGAACGGTAGTCTGGCCTGGCTGAAGAGGCGTCGTTCCGCCTGGAGGAACGGAAATTTATCCGATGCCGAGGTGCGGGATAAATTATTTGAATTATTGGCGGGCGTGCTGAAAACGACGACGCTGGAATTATCGGTCAAACGCCGGGTGAAATTCGCGGATTTACTCGGCGAAGCTAAGGGAAACCTGTTGATGTTTGCCGATTCCGAGGAAAAGATCGATGAGGCGCAATTGCGTTATGCGCGAAATCTCTTCCACCGGATGGCGCTGACCTATTTGAGCGGACGACCTTTGGCCTACATTGTCGGCTATACCGTCTTTATGGGGTTGGAGATTATCTGTACGGAAGACGTGCTGATTCCGCGCTCCGACAGCGAGGTGTTGCTGGAGCGGATTCTGGACGTGTTGCTGGCAGAAGGGCTGAGTTCGGAGTTTTATCGCGGCGCCCGTATATTGGAGATAGGAACCGGCAGCGCCTGCCTGGCATTGGCTCTGCAGGCGGAGCGGGTCAGGACGGCCGGAGCACGGGTCGCGACTCTGGTTGCGACGGACAATTCCGCCCGCGCTCTGGGCGTGGCGGCACGCAATGTCGAGGCCTATTACGCCGAACATCTGGTGGATTTGGTTGAGGCGGATATTTATCCTCCCGCGGAAGCGCACGGAATTTTCGACCTGATTTTCAGCAATCCGCCCTACATACCGACGGCGGATCTGGCGGGGCTCGACGCCGAGGTCAGAGAGCACGAACCTTTGGCGGCGCTCGACGGCGGCCCGGACGGCTTGGCGATAATTCGCCGAATTTTAGCCGATTTGCAGCGCTATCTGCGTCCCGGCGGCTATCTGCTTCTGGAGCACGGCTATGACCAGCGTGAGTCGATTCGAGCTCTGTTCGAGGAATGGGCCGACCCGGACGGAAAGTTCCGCCTCGGCGATATTGAGCAGTATGCCGACTACGCGGGCAATCCGCGGGTGATTTCGGCACGGTTGCGGAGCAGGGAAAAATAGGTAAGATTAAGAAGTGAGACGGATAAGAGAACGAGTATGACAGCAGGGGAAATCGACGCGAAATTAAAGGGTGTTCTGAGTCGCTATGAGGAATTGACGGCCTTGGCCGCCGATCCGGATGTTCTTGCCGACCACGAGCGCTATATGACCTGTTGCAAGGAGCTGGCGGATCTGGAGAAAGTTGCCGCGGCGATACAGGAATTGGCCGAGAATCTGACGGCTCAGGCAGAAACCGCCTCAATGGAGGAGGAGGCCGCGTCCGATCCGGAATTGCGACGGATGATTTACGATGAATTGGGCGAATTGACGGAGCGCGAGACGGAATTGCGCGAGCGGATTCGCATACTGATGTTGCCGAGCGACCCGCGCGATAAGCGCAACGTTATTATCGAGATCCGCGCGGGAGCGGGAGGGGAAGAGGCGGCGCTGTTTGCGGCGGAACTCTATAATATGTACACGCTCTATGCGGCGGAGCATAATTTCCGGGTTGAACTGATCGATGTGAACGAGACCGATTTGGGCGGTTATAAGCAAATTGTCTTTGCCCTGGCCGGGCAGAAGGTCTTCAGTCGTCTGAAGTTCGAGAGCGGTGTGCATCGCGTACAGCGGGTGCCCGAGACCGAATCCGGGGGACGCATCCACACTTCGACCGTGACGGTGGCGGTCATGCCCGAGGTTGACGAGGTTGAGGTGGAGATTCGTCCGGAGGATTTGCAAATCGATACTTATCGCGCCAGCGGCGCCGGCGGTCAGCACGTGAATAAGACCTCTTCGGCGATTCGGATTACCCATCTGCCGACCGGAACGGTGGTTACCTGTCAGGATCAACGTTCACAATTCCAAAATAAGGAGAGGGCATTGGCGGTATTGCGGGCCATCCTGCTCGATCAGAAAGAAGCCGCCCGCGCTGGGAGCATTGCCGACGAAAGACGCAGTCAAATCGGTACCGGCGACCGTTCCGAGCGCATCCGCACGTATAACTATCCGCAGAGCCGGGTTACCGACCACCGCATCGGTCTGACCCTATATCGTCTCGATGATGTGCTGGCCGGTCATTTGGATCTGTTGATTGAGCCGTTGATGCAATATCATCAGGCGCAGTTACTGGAAAAGGGACAGGGTTGAATATGCTGACGCAGATAGTCAAGGTTGATTCGCAAGAGCCGGATTTACGGCTTTTGGCGGAGCCGGCCGAGGCTTTGCGGCACGGCGAACTGGTCGCGTTTCCGACGGAGACGGTTTACGGGCTGGGCGGGGCCGCTCTGAATGCGGCAACGGTGGAGCGGATTTTCGCGGTTAAAAACCGTCCGGCCGACAATCCCCTGATTATTCATCTGCCGGAGCCTTTATTGGCGGCCGGCCTGACAAGCGAAATCAGTGAATTTGAGGCAGCCCTGATGGCGCGATTCATGCCCGGACCTTTTACTCTGGTCTTGTCTCGCCATGAGCGGGTGCCGGATATCGTTAGCGCCGGGCAAGATACGGTGGCAATTCGCTGTCCGGAGAATCCGGTTGCGCAGGCGCTCATGCGCCTGGCCGGAATTCCTTTGGCTGCACCTTCTGCCAATCGTTCCGGACGACCCAGTCCAACGCTTGCCCGCGATGTGGCGGAGGATCTCGACGGACAAATTCCCTTTATTGTCGACGGCGGCGCCTGTCAACTCGGCATTGAATCTACCGTGGTGATCGCACGCGATGACTACCCGATAATTCTTCGTCCGGGTCTCGTGACACGGGAGATGCTGGCGGATTTCGCCGTTGAGTATTTCGGAGCCGAACGAGCCGAACGGAATCGCAAGCGCGCCGAAGCGCGCCAACGGGAGCGGAGTCGGCCGCAAGCATCGCCCATATCGCCGGGGCAGAAATATCGTCATTATGCGCCGCAGGCACGCCTGGATATTTTCACGGGCGAAGATAGCGCTGCGCGGGCGACGGATCTGCGAGCTCGAATCGAGCGTTATTTGGTCGCGGAATTGCCTCAAACGAGCGCGAAGAGTCTTATAGGCCTATTCATATCGTCTGCCACTCTGAAGGCGTTTAAAGGCGATTTAGATGGCTCAGCGGCCCTGCCAGAGTTGCAAATGGAAGTAAATATCTATGCCGCGGAGCCGGATCCCATTGCTGCGGCACACGAACTGTTTGCTGCCTTACGTTCTTTCGATCGTTCCGGAGCGGCGGTTATTTTTGCGGAAGGTCTGTCCGGCGGCGCTGATGTTGAGGCCTATATGAATCGTCTTCGCCGGGCGGCGGACGGCGGTGCCGAGGAGGAATGATATGTCGACGGGAACCGACTGTGCAGTGCTGAGCGAACCGATGAGCGAAGCTCAAACAGTGGAAAATAATTCACCGGAATTGATTCTGGCCTTTGTCTGTACGGGCAATACCTGCCGCAGTCCGATGGCGGCGGCTCTGTTTGAATATCTGAACGCCAGGCAACCTCTCCCTCTACCGGTACGGGCCGAATCGGCCGGTCTGATGGCCGCGGAAGGCGCTCCGGCCTCTGCGAACGCGAAAAGGGCACTGGACGAGGATTACCCGGGGATCCGCGACTTGAGCGAACACCGGGCCAGGGGACTCAATGCGGAATTAATCGAGCGGGCCGGACTGCTTCTGACAATGGAATCCTCACACGCGGAATATCTGCGCTATATCCTGCCGGAATACGCGCATAAGATCGCCGGAATATACGAATACGCGCTTGATCGGAGTGACGGAAGCGTGGCCGACCCCTACGGGGGAGACCTGGAAGTCTATCGGGCGACGGCACGGGAAATCCACAATCTGATTGTTGAACTGCTTCCGCGTCTGCGTCGCGAAATCAATGCGGCAAGCGGTAAATAGCCTGGTTCTTCAGACGAGGGCTCGAGCAGCGTGGATGAGCGCGGTCAGGGCGAAGAGATATTGGGCAATATAGTACGTTATGATTACGGTCAAATCAATCCAGGTTTCTTTAATACCGAGCTGCATAAAGAGGATAAATGCATCCGAAATGACAAAGAGAGCGGCGGCAATAATCGCACTCGCGCCGTAGGGAGCGGCGAAGGCGAGCGTTCCAACCAAAACAGTACCGTAAACTAGATAGTGCCAGATGGGCTGTCCCGTTTTGAAATGACCGTAGAGGCAAATAACCAGAATAACAACTATCATGGCGAACCAAATCCACAGACTCCAAACGTGGAATCCAACGGCGCCGATAAAGGCCGCATAGTAGAAGAAATGGCCGACGGCGAAAATTATCATACCGCCGATAAAGTTTAATTCCAGAACTATGTCGGCAATACCGCCGATGAACAATGCCACGGCAATCAGAATGGCAAATTTTCCGCCTCCTATGGCGGCGGCATAGACGGCAAGGAGTGCGGCCGTGAAGGTGGCGGAACCCTTAAAGATCAAGGTTAAACGGCGGGGATACAGGCGCCTGCGCTCGTTGAGCTTAAATTGAACACCGAAAAACGTCATTACGACTAACGCCAGACCGGCGGCTATATAGTAGGTCATACGCAATCCCACTTTCTATCGGATAAACCAATAATAACACATAAGTAAATTACGGTGGCCCCGGGAAGCACGGATACATTTTTCCGGCGTGCAGTTGAACACGGCGGGAACACGGCGTGCGGTTGAATTTGACAGCTACGAAGGTTCACTGCTATTATTATGTGGTTAAGGTTGTATGACCGCGTGATCAGGCATATTCCTCGTTCCAACCGAAGGTTGGAGCCGAATGACCGAGAGGAGGTGAAATGATGGCTAATAAATACGAGTTGGTCACGGTACTCAGTACACTTCAAGGCGACGAAGCAGTCAAAGCTCTGGCCGAGAAGGTTGATTCCATGCTTACCTCATTGAGCAGTGTAATAGACAAAGATGACTGGGGCGCCCGGCGTCTGGCTTATGAAATTGAAGACCAGCGTGAGGGGTATTATACCGTTTATCAGTTGGAAGCCGAGCCCGAAGCTCCGGCCGAGATTGAGCGTCTACTCAAGATTACTGACGGCGTTTTACGCTGGCTGATAGTTAAGAAAGATTAAAGCGGATAAAAGAATCGTCGAACTGTCGCGGGTATCGGCCTGGTATGCCTGCGACGCGGAGATGACAAAACAGAAAGGCAGGTCAAACATGAATAAAGTTATACTAATGGGAAGATTGACCCGTGATCCCGAATTGCGGCAGACGCAGAGCGGTGTTCCGGTCTGTTCATTCACTCTGGCGGTGGATCGGCGCTTCAAAAATCAGCAGGGAGAGTACCCCACGGATTTTATTCCGATTGTGGCCTGGCGTCAGCAGGCGGAGTTTGCCGGACGTTGGTTCCAGCAGGGAATGCGTGTGGCGGTTGTCGGGTCCTTACAGGTTCGCACCTGGGACGATAGCGATGGTAATCGTCGCTATGTGACCGAGGTTATCGCCGATGAGTTGCACTTTGCCGACAGCAAGCGTGACGGCGGCGGTGGCTATGCCCAACAGGGCGGCTATCAGCAGGGCGGCGGTTACGGCCAGCAGAGCGGCGGTTACACCCAGCGGAGCGGTGGCGGCTACGACGCGCCGGAACCGGCGACTACGACAAGCGCACCGACCAAAGCCGATGAGGAGCCCGGCAAGGAGTACAGCTATTTCGAAGCTCCTGATGACGATACGTCATTACCATTTGACATTTAACTGTAACCGTAAGGCGGAACACAAAGCAGAGGATACAACACATATTGCACAACATAGAATATAAAGGTAGATAGTTATGGCAGAAGAACAAGAAATTAATGAAACTCAGGAGATAGTAACGGCCACGGAAGCGGCCGGCGGCGAAGAAGCCGCGACAACCCAGGGAACCCGCGAAGGTCGCGGACGTGAAGCGCGTGATCGTGATTTCGATCGCGATCGCGAAGGCGGACGTCGCGGCGGCGGCTTTTCCGAAGGCGGTCGTTCGCGTGCCCGGCGCCCCAGACGCAAAGTCTGCACTTTTTGCGCCGAACACATCGATGAAATCGATTATAAGGACAGCGCAATGCTACGTCGTTATATATCCGAACACGGCAAAATCCTGCCGCGTCGGATGACCGGTACCTGCGCCAAGCATCAACGCACTCTAACGACGGCGATCAAACGCGCCCGTCATCTGGCTCTCTTGCCCTTTACCGGCGAATAGAGCGAGTCTCGTCGGGGGCATGACGACCTTTTGCCGGGAAGCCGTGCTTTCCCGCCAGACAGTGCCCCGCTGGGAGACGATGCCCCGCTCGGTGATTCCGCCTTTGAGGCCGGACGCTGAGTGGGGATTTTTTTAGATTATATTTACGACCGAATATTTGCGGAGGGGAATATGGCTGAGAAATTTTCCGACTTTGTTTATAAGCGTCCGGATGACACCGAACTGACGGCGTTGCTGAGCAAGGAATTATCGATATTGCGCGCCGCAACCTCGGCCGAAGAGCAAATCGAGAGCTGGCGGCGTGCGGAGGCGGCCATAAATGCCTATAGCGACCAGGGAACGCTGGCGCATTTCCGCGCCTCCGTGGATTCGCGCGACGAGTTCTACGCCGCCGAGGAGACGTGGCATTACGAGAAAATGCCGTTATTGCAACAGGCGGCGCAGGAATTCTATTCGGCTTTGTTGCATTCGCCGTATCGGCCGCAGTTGGAATTGTCGGCGGGCGGCAAAATCTTCCTGGATATAGCTTTGCAGGAGCAACTTATCAACGAAGCCGTCCTGCCCGATTTACAGAAGGAAAATCTGCTGACGCAGGAGTACGGCAATCTCCGCGCCGCGCTTCGCATCCCCTGGAACGGACAAAGTCTGACCCTAGCGCAGTTGGCTCCGTACAAAGCTTCTCAAGATCCGGAAGAACGTCATGCCGCCGTGCGCGGCGAAACCGCCGCCTATGCCGAGGCCCTTCCCAAGTTCGATCGCATTTTCGACGAGCTGGTGCGGACGCGTCGGGAGATTGCGCAGAAGCTGGGGCGGGAAAACTTCGTCGATGTCGGTTATATGCGCATGCAACGTTTGGATTACGGACGGGCGGAGGTCGATGCCTATCGCCGGCAGGTTCTGGAGCATGTGGTTCCGCTTGCTACGGAGCTGTATGAGCGTCAGGCCGAGCGTCTTGGCGTGAAGAAGCTGACCTTCTACGATCAGGCATTACAGACGCGGCGCGGCAATCCGATGCCGATCGGCGGAGAAAAGGATCTCGTGGCGAAAGCGTTACGGATGTATCGCGAACTTTCGCCCGAGACCGGCGAATTCTTCGCGGTGATGGCGGAGCGAGAGTTGATGAGCCTTACGGCGACCGAGGGGAAGCGCGGCGGCGGGTTCTGCTGTTCTTTCGATACGC
>JAAZIX010000069.1 GCA_012800655.1 Clostridiaceae bacterium
ATATATACGGTTGCTCCGGCATCGGCCAGACCCTCCGTGCAACCGCGGCCGTACATCGCACGTCCGCCGGTCAACAGGGCGACCCGACCTTTCAGGGAGAACGCATCCAAGGTGCTCTGCGCCGCAACCTCCGCATCCGCCAACGGAACACTCATTTGACGATTAATTACTCTTTTCGGTTCTGTCATCTTCCTATCCTTTCCCATACTCACTTAACGGTGTAGCCGCCGTCAACCGGCACAGTCAGTCCGGTCATCAGCGAGGAGGCTTCCGAGGCCAAAAACACGACTGTCGAACGCACATCTTCGGCAGTGGTCAGACGCTTGAGATGTGTATGCCGCTTGTACTTGGCGGCGAAGAATTCATCCGTCCCCTCTGCAAACGGTGCAAAGGCCAAGGTGTTGGCCCGGATGTTCCAATGTCCGAGGAAGCCGGCTATCTGACGGGTGTAGTTCACAAAGCCGCCCTTGACATAGCCTTCCAGGAGGTTGAAGTCGCTCCGCCACATATCCGGGGCAGCCATTGTTTCGCCCGGCCGCAAATCGGTCAGGGATGCCGCGGTTTCGTCCGCACAAGGCTTAGGTAGCGGAACCGCGGTTTCCGGATCGCCTGACTCCTCCTCCACCGAAATATAGTTGTACGGATCCGGCGCAATCAGAGACTTATAATCGGTCAGGAAAATCACCGCGCCGCCGTCGAATTTACCGAACGGAACGGCACCGTCGGCAGGGATAATATTGACAGCCTGAGCTAAAACAGCTTCATACTGCTCGGGATCATCACTGTCGACCTGATCGGTCAGTCCGGCCATGAACAGGCCTACCTGCTGTACAGTCAGCATCAGGCCGACTTGCACTTCTTTGAGAATGGTGAATAATTTCTCATACGAATGTCCGGACCAGCCTTTGAGCGGGAGTTCCGGTTCGGCATAGACAAATATATCCAGGGAGGAAGTATAAGCCTGTAAATCGGCGACCAGACCTTTGGCGGCCGCAGTCGTTCCCTGGCGATAGATCAGCACGCCGGCCGGCTTATAACCGGTCTCCTTGCAAATATCTTCGGCCAGAGCATTCAACTGCTCCGGGTCGGCGCCGCTCAGAAAAACCTCGGCGCCCGCCGCCAAAAGACCCTCCGCCGCCTCACGTCCGTATTTCCCGTACGCGTTATGAACCAGCGCCGTTTTTCCACCAAGGGAAAAACTTTCCAATACCTTTAAACTACTCATGCGAACCTCCTTTAGACGATTTCGGACAGCAGAACTTCGCGACCGCCTTCACGACCGCTGATCAGTCCACCGATCAGTAGCTGAGCCAGAACGACGGTCTCGCGGAACGGATAGGGCTCGATCCCCGTGCGTATATATTCAACGAATACTTCCATCTGCTTCTTAAAGCTGTAGTACGTATCGCCGCCGTTGAGAACGATGCTGGCATCCGTGCCGCAAAGAAGAAGACCCGGCGAGGAGATGAAATACTGCTGTACAAGACTGATCGTGCAGCCCGAGTCATGCTTGATCAACATATGGTGCTTGCCGGCGGCCGGATCGGGGCCGACGTCCTGGATCGAGCGGAAACCCTCGCCCAACAAGGGGTATAGGCTCTCCAGTGCATGCATCCCGTACGTCGTCCAGTATTTCTGCATTGTACGGGCGATAAAAACCAGCTGTCCGAGCTCATAGCGGTTTTTGTAGTAGGGCTCCAAGTCCTTCTGATAGCGCAACGAGGACGACGAAAGGAAATGTTTGCCGGCTTCGTGCCAGGCAATAAAAGTCCGCAGATCTTCGACGTTGTCGACCAGCGGTTTGTCAATGAATACCGGAATATCATTCTCAATAAAGGGCC
>JAAZIX010000070.1 GCA_012800655.1 Clostridiaceae bacterium
ATATATACGGTTGCTCCGGCATCGGCCAGACCCTCCGTGCAACCGCGGCCGTACATCGCACGTCCGCCGGTCAACAGGGCGACCCGACCTTTCAGGGAGAACGCATCCAAGGTGCTCTGCGCCGCAATCTCCGCATCCGCCAACGGAACGCTGTTACGACGGTCAATTATTCTTTTTGGTTGTGTCATCTTCCTATCCCTTCCCTTTACTTACTTAACGGTGTAGCCGCCGTCGACCGGCACAGTCAGCCCGGTCATCAGCGAGGAGGCTTCCGAGGCCAAAAACACGACTGTCGAACGTACATCTTCGGCAGTGGTCAGACGTTTGAGATGTGTATGCCGCTTGTATTTGGCAGCGAAGAATTCGTCCGTCTCCCCCGCAAACGGTGCGAAGGCCAAGGTGTTGGCGCGGATATTCCAATGTCCGAGGAAACCGGCTATCTGACGGGTGTAGTTTACAAAGCCTCCCTTGACATAGCCTTCCAGGAGGTTGAAGTCGCTCCGCCACATATCCGGGACAGCCATTGTTTCGCCCGGCCGCAAATCGGTCAGGGATGCCGCGGTTTCGTCCGCACAAGGCTTAGGTAGCGGAACCGCGGTTTCCGGATCGCCGGACTCCTCCTCCACCGAAATATAGTTGTACGGATCCGGCGCAATCAGAGACTTATAATCCGTCAGGAAAATCACCGCGCCGCCGTCGAATTTACCGAACGGAACGGCACCGTCGGCAGGGATCATATTGACGGCCTGAGCCAAAACAGCTTCATACTGCTCGGGATCATCGCTGTCGACCTGATCGGTCAGGCCGGCCATGAACATCCCGACCTGCTGTACCGTCAACATCAGACCGACTTGCACTTCTTTAAGGATATTAAATAATTTTTCAAACGAATGTCCGGACCAGCCGGTGAGCGGGAGCTCCGGTTCGGCATAGACAAGGATATCCAGGGCGGGGGTGTGGGCGCGCAGATCGGCGACCAAACCTTTGGCGGCCTTGATCGTTCCCTGTTGGCAAATTAATACGCCGGCCGGTTCGTAACCGGTCTCCTTGCTAATATCTTCGGCTAGAGCGTTAATCCGTTCAGCATCGGCACCGCTCAAAAACACATTGGCGCCCGCCGCCAAAAGACCCTCCGCCGCCTCACGACCGTATGTTTCGTACGCGTTATGAACCAGCGCCGTTTTTCCGCTAAGAGAAAAACTTTCCAGTACCTTTAAACTACTCATGTAGACCTCCTTTAGACGATTTCGGACAGCAAAACTTCGCGACCGCCTTCGCGACCGCTGATTAGTCCGCCGATCAGCAGCTGAGCCAGAACTACGGTCTCACGGAACGGATAGGGCTCGATTCCCGTGCGGATATATTCGACGAATACCTCCATCTGCTTCTTAAAGCTGTAGTACGTGTCGCTGCCTTTGAGAACGATGCTGGCGTCCGTGCCGCAGAGGATAAAACCCGGTGAGGAGATGGAATACTGTTGTACAAGACTGATCGTGCAACCCGAGTCGTGCTTGATCAGCATGTGGTGTTTGCCGGCGGCCGGATCGGGTCCGACGTCCTGAATCGAGCGGAAGCCTTCTCCCAATAAGGGATAGAGGCTCTCCAGAGCATGCATCCCGTATGTCGTCCAGTACTTCTGCATCGTCCGGGCAATAAAGACCAGCTGTCCGAGCTCATAGCGGTTTTTGTAGTAGGGCTCCAAGTCCTTCTGATATCGCAACGAGGACGACGAAAGGAAATGTTTGCCGGCTTCGTGCCAGGCAATAAAAGTCCGCAGATCTTCGACGTTGTCGACCAGCGGTTTGTCAATGAATACCGGAATATCATTCTCAATAAAGGGCC
>JAAZIX010000071.1 GCA_012800655.1 Clostridiaceae bacterium
GCCAGGCTGCACCGAGGTTAGGAAAATGGTGATTTTCGTAAATATCCTGCAGTTCCAGATGGCAATGATAATCCAGGATCGGCGCCGTCTCAGCGTACTCATGGAAAAGCTGTTCGGCGGTGGCTGAACTCAGCAGAAAGTTTTCATTAATATATCGGGACATAAATATCTCCTTTGAAGCGGTCAAAATATGGTACGATTGTACCACGTTACAGGAGGGACGGCATATGTTGAAAATTGGACTGATCGGTGCCGGATTCATAGGCCAGACACACAGTGATGTTTACACGCTTTTGCGGCAGGTAAAGCCGGTTCGGGTCGTGGCCGTGGCGGATTTGGATCATGAGCGTGCTGCCAATATCGCACGAATACATGGGGCGAGCGTCTACACCCGTCCCGAGGATCTGATTGCCGACCCGGAAGTCGCCGCAGTCGACATCTGCCTGCCGACACATTTGCATGCCCATTACACGATCAAAGCGCTACTTAGCGCCAAACCGGTTTTTGTGGAAAAGCCGGCGGTTCTAAATGCCGAAGAAGCAGCGGCGGTCGTGCAATGTATGCGGGAGACAGGACAGCCGGCGATGGGCGGAATGTGTATTCGCTATTGGGCGGCCTATACATGGTTGCGTGATGCGATTATGGAAGAGCGCTATGGGAAGCTCAAGTTCTTTGCTACCCGCCGCTTAAGCAAGACCCCTAACTGGGGCTATGAGAATTGGTATCAGGATCCGCAGAAGTCCGGCGGTGCCCTGCTCGACCTGCTGATCCACGACATAGATTATGTCCGCTGGATTCTGGGTGAGCCGTCCGAGATTGTCGCCCGCGGCGAGATCAATCAGCTGACCGCCCTGCTGACCTGGGCAGACGGAACGCGCGCTCAGATTGAAGGCGGCTGGGACTATCCCGACAGCTTTCCCTTCATAATGTCCTACCGAGCCAAGTTTGAGAAAGCGACCGCCATATTCGAAAATACCGCCGTTACCGTCTACGCGGAGGACGGGCGTAACTATCAGCCGAATATATGGCAGCATCTCCCGGATGTGCCGCGAATAGCCCGGCAGATTCGCGAACTGAACGGCTATTATGCGGTACTGAACGCTTTTGTTGACCATCTGCTGGAGGCGACCCCGATCCGGCGTGCCAATCTAACTGAGAGCATAGCCTCGGTACAGCTGACACTGAACATTGCCGATATCCTGAACGGTGTAGCCATAACGGTTACCTGAGGTTGAGTAGCATGACAAACGGTAAGAAATACAAAGTCGCCGTAATCGGTTGTGGTTATATGGGCTACGGTCATCTAGAACAGATTTGGCTTCTGAGCAATACTGAACTATGGTCGGTCTGTGATATCGATCCCGAGCGTGCCCGCGAAGCCGCCGAGCGTTTCGGTGCTACCCTGTGGTCAACCGACTATCGTGAGATTCTCGCCGATCCGGAACTGGACATTGCTATCATAGCTACCTGGCCCTCCACTCATCTGGAAGTTCTCCTCGTCTGCCTCGAGCGCGGCATTCATTGCATCTGTGAAAAGCCGATGAGTGATACGCTGGAGAGCTCGCGCGAGTTCATGCACGCGGTCCAGTCCCATCCGGAAACCAAGGTACTGGTCGGACATATCCTGCGTCACAACCAGACATTCCGCAAAGTAGCCGAGCTGATCCAATCCGGCGTCATCGGCCGGCCGGTCACCATGCGCATGGTGCAAAGCCATCCGTCTACAGACCGGGAACGCGATGTTATCTTGATTAATGAGACCTCTCCGATCATTGACTGCGGCCTCCACTACGTGGACCTAATGCGTTGGTTCACCGGAGCGGAAATCAATTCTGTCTACCTGCTGACGGCGCGCCTCACCGAAGACATCCCCACGGACAAATACAATTACGGTCTGCTCTCCGTCCGCTTGGATGACGGTAGCGCCGGATTTTTTGAGGCCGGCTGGGGGGATGGCTTCCATCACGACAATACCAAGGAATTTATTGGCCCAAAGGGTCGCATTACCATAACATATATGAAAGATCGCCTCACCCACCGCAGTAGCGGTAACCTCTTGGAAATTTATCGCGCCGACAGCGGTGAGACCGAGCAGATCAGCGTTCCTTACACGCACAAGCCGACCGACGACCAGCTATCCCATCTGATCGACATGATCGAGAACGATGTTCCCGCCCGCCCAACGATCGAAGAGGTCTACGGCAGCTTCGAGACGGTCTGGCTGGCCGACCTCAATGCCAATCGCCGCGCCGTTTGTCCCACTCCTCTCGCCGAACTGATCGACAACGAAGCGACGTGAAGGTGATGCAACATAACCTGACCCGGTTTCGGCAACTTTGCAAGTATGGGGGTCAGCGCCAGCTTTGCTAACAACCCCAGGCGGGACACAACCTGTAAAGTTGCCAAAAACTCCGCCGCCCGCACCCGAAAACACTACCGTAGTACTCGAAAAGAAACCCGCGAAACTGATGCCCACAAAATCACACGAGCCCGGGAGCTCTCCCAGGCTCGCGCTTAGTACTGATAAATTATTAACCGACAGGTCTAGCGTATCGTCACCGGCTTGCCCGTATCCAAGGACTCGATGATGCACTCGATGACTCGAACCGGCAAAGTAATCTGCTCGTAGGTCTGCGGCATGGTGCCGTACTTGAGCATACTGGCGAATTTGGTACACTCCAGCTCATAGATAAGGGAGAGGTCGACCTCGCGCAGGTAATTGCGCTTGGCTCCGTAAACCACCACCGAATACTGCTGGGCACCCTTGGTGAAGTGCCAGCTGGTATAGGCATCGGAATATTTTGCAACAACGAGGACATCGTTCTCCGCCTTGAAAGCCTGAACCGACTCGATCCCTTCGCCCAGGACGGCCAGAGCCATCTCAACCAGATGCGGCGAGTAGAAGAAGAAACCGTCATAGATACTTTCAAAATCGGCTGGATAGTTAAAGGAGGCCGAAAGAAATTCGCCCGACGCCCGCAAATTAGTCACGATGCGCTGCATGGTGACAACGTCCGGTGCCAACTTCACGCTGGAGCCCGCCAGAATCTTCGATCCGGTCCTCTTCGCCATCTCTGCCAATTCGACCGCTTCCGCATAATCGGAAGTAAAAGGCTTGTCAATAAAGACCGGCATACCTAGCTCGATAAAGGGGCGCGCCGCCGCGGCATGTTCCGAACCCTTGCGATTCGTGATCATCATCGCATCGACCTTACCGATAAAATCCGATTCCTTTTCGGCAAGGAAGAGTGTGTTGTCAACTTCGTCGATGATTTGCTGTGCCGTAGCCGGGTCCTTGCCGTACACGCCGACAATGCGAATGTCGGGGAAAGGAACTTCGCCGGTATCCGCCTGCGGCAGATTGAAGAAACGGGTAAATGCCATTGCGTGGGAATTCTCGGTTCCGATAATACCTACTCTAAACATACTTGTCCTCCATAATTCTTACATCGCGCACTTGAGCGTCCATGAACTTATCTGCTCCTATTGTAGGTTGTGTCGCTTCACAAGGCATGAACTATATTCCTGAGTTCTATACATTATCGGTTTAAATTCAGGAAACTACGCATCAATTCGGCCAGTTCATCAGCCTCGGCTTCGGTCGGCATCTCGCAAAAGATGCGAATCAGGGGTTCGGTGCCGGAAAAGCGGGCACTCAGCCAACCGTTCTCAAAATAGACCTTACAGCCGTCCTCGTAGGAAACCTTAACCACCGGCAACGGAAATTCCGGCAGTTCGCGGCGCACCAACAACTGCT
Source organism: Clostridiaceae bacterium (assembly GCA_012800655.1). Lineage (GTDB taxonomy): Bacteria > Bacillota > Clostridia > Saccharofermentanales > Fastidiosipilaceae > JAAZIX01. The sequence continues at coordinate 3,758 of JAAZIX010000071.1, forward strand.
CCTGAATATCGGTGCGCAGTTCCGGACTAAAGCCATAGGATTTCTCAATCATATACATGCGTCCGAACAATTCGTAGAGTTCATCCGATATGGCGGAGAGCGGTTTACCGGCCACGGCGCGCATTTCCACCAACAGAGCCGCGGCGTAGATTCCGTCCTTACCGCTGATATGGCCGCGCACGGTCAGTCCTCCCGAAGACTCGCCGCCGATCAGGGCATCGGTTTCGGCCATTTTGGAAGATATGTATTTAAATCCGACCGGCACCTCATAACATTTTTCGCCGAAGCTGGCGGCAACACGATCGAGAACCATGGTCGTGGCAATATTACGCACGACTGGACCGTGCCAACCTTTATACTTGAGCAAATAATAGTAAAGCATCACCATTAACTGATTGGGGTGAATGAATGTGCCGCGGTCGTCGATTATGCCGATACGGTCGGCATCCCCGTCGGTCGCCACACCCATGTCGCAGCCGTTTTCCAAAACAAATTCTCTGAGCGCCTGCAATGTCGAGCTATCCGGAGAGGGTAATCGTCCGCCGAAGAGCGTGTCGTGGCGCTCATGGATGGTATCGACCTCGCAACGCGCCGTCAGAAGGATCGTCTGCAACGAAGTGCGGCTGACTCCGAACATCGGATCCAGAGCGATATGCAATTCCGCATCCCGTATCGCACCTATATCGATCTGGCTGACTATGCTGTCGATGTATTGGTTAAACGGGTTGATATCCAATACCAGACCGCGATCATAGGCCTGTTCAAGCGGGATGATCTTTGGATCCTCGGTGCTGTCCAGGAGCCCAATACGTCGCTCGATATCCTTGGTTGTCGTCTCAACCGCATCGCGCCCGCCGTATTCAAAGACCTTTACCCCGTTATAGATGGCGGGGTTGTGGCTCGCGGTCACTGCCATACCGTAATGGACGCCTAGGGTCTTGACCGTATACATAATCAGCGGGGTCGGCGCCTCGCGACTGATCAGGCGAACCGGTACTCCTTCGCCGGCAAAGACCTCCGCCGCCCAGCCGGCAGCCAGGTCGGAGAGAAAGCGGCGATCATAGCCGATCACGATACCGCGCTTGCCGACACCTTCGTCGTTCATCTTACGCGCCAGAGCGGCGCAGAGACGCTGCACATTGCGGCGGGTAAACACATCTCCAATAACGGCACGCCAACCGCCGGTACCGAATTTCACCTCTTTAGCCTGTACGGACATAAAACCCCCAAAAACATTCTAATTTCTTTCATGGCAACACATCAAAGTGCGAACTTTTTCTTAGCCTTGGCAAAGCATTCCAGGGCATAATCCAGATTTTCCCGGGTATGCGCCGCGGAAATCTGCACCCGAATCCGCGCCTTGCCTTCCGGAACAACCGGATATTTAAAGGCGATAACGTAGACCCCGAGCTCCAGCAGATAATCTGCCACCGCCAGGGCCTTGAGCGGATCGTAGACCATCACCGGAACGATCGGGTGAACGCCCGGAATGATGTCAAGACCGATCTCGGTGACACCGTTACGGAAATAGGCCGTATTCTCCCGCAGACGATCCAAGGCATCATGGTTATCGGCCAGAAGCTCCAGAACGCGCAGAGCTGTCGCCGCGATCGCCGGCGCCAGCGTGTTGGAAAACAGATAGGGACGGCTCTTCTGCCGCAGCCAGGCGACCACTTCCTCGGAAGCCAGCGTAAAGCCGCCGCTCGCGCCGCCTAGCGCCTTGCCGAGGGTCGAGGTCATGATATCGACGCGCCCCTCCACTCCGCAATACTCCGGCGTGCCGCGACCATTCGCCCCGACAAAGCCCGAGGCGTGGCTATCATCCACCGCCACCCAGGCGTCATATTCATCCGCCAAATCGCAAATCCCTTTGAGATCGGCGATGATGCCGTCCATCGAGAAGACGCCGTCGGTCACGATCAGCTTGATACGCGCCCCGTCACGGTCGGCCTCGCGCAGACGCTCCTCGAGCGCCGTCAGGTCGTTATTCGCGTAGCGATAACGCTTGGCCCGACAGAGCCGCACACCGTCGATAATACTCGCATGATTGAGCTCATCGCTGATAATCGCATCCTCGACACCCAGCAAAGTCTGGAAAAGCCCGCCGTTCGCGTCGTAGCAGGACGAATACAAAATCGCATCCGGGAAACGGAAAAACTCGGCGAGCTTACGTTCCAGTTTACGGTGGATCCGCTGAGTGCCGCAAATAAAGCGCACCGATGAGAGACCGAAGCCCCAGTCTTCGTAGCTCTGTCGCGCCGCCGCCAGCACCTCCGGATGATTCGCCAGACCCAGGTAGTTGTTCGCACACATATTCACCAGATTTGTCTGTGTCTCGGTCTCTATCACATTACCCTGCGGTACCGTCAGAATCCTCTCTTCGCTGTACAGCCCCGCCGCCTTCAACTCGGCCAGCTGTTCGGCAATAATTCTTTGTCCCGTTTTCATTTTTCTTCTCCCGTCCAGTCCAGGATTACCTTGCCCGCCTGCCCGCTGATCATCGCCGCAAAGCCGGCTTCATAGTCCCGATAATTAAATCGATGTGTAATGATCGATGTTAGATCCAGTCCGCTCTGAATCATGGCAATCATCTTGTACCAGGTCTCGAACATTTCCCGACCGTAGATACCCTTGATTGTCAGACCGTTGAAAATCACCCGGTTCCAATCGACCGTCGTCGGCTGCGCCTGCGTGCCGAGCAGGGCGATCTTGGCCCCGGTCTTCATCACCGAAAGCATCTGATCCAGTGCCTGCGGTGAGCCGGACATCTCCAGTCCGACGTCGAAGCCCTCGGTCATACCTAGTTGCTTCATAATATCGCGCGGGTGGGTCTCCCGCGTATTGAGCAGATCGGCCTCGGGGACAATTTTACGCGCCAGTTCGAGGCGGGTCTGGTTGATGTCAGTCAGCACAACGTAGCGGGCGCCGCAGAACAGGGCAACGCAGGCGGCCATAATACCGATCGGGCCGGCACCGGTGATTAGGACGTCTTCGCCGACCAGGTCATAAGATAGCGCCGTATGAATCGCATTGCCGAGCGGATCGAAAATCGCCGCGATCTCATCGCCGATATTATCCGGGAGAGAAATAACATTGAAAGCCGGCAACGCCAGATACTCGGCAAAAGCACCCGCCCGATCAACCCCGACTCCTAGAGTATTGCGGCAAAAGTGACGCAATCCGGCGCGGCAATTACGGCAGAATCCGCAGGTGATATGGCCCTCGCCGGTCACACGCTGTCCGATTTTCAGGCCGCGCACCATCTCGCCCGTGGCGACGATCTCGCCGGAATATTCATGCCCGATTACCATCGGCACTTTGATATGTTCCTGCGACCAGCGATCCCAATTATATATGTGAACATCGGTACCGCAGATGGCAGTCTTTTTGATTTTGATCAAGACCTCGTCCGGCCCGTATTCGGGACGCGGAACCTGACACAATTCCAGGCCTGGGGCGGCCTTCGTCTTTACCAGAGCAGCCATTGTTGCCATATTCTATTCCTCCTCGACCGGCCGATTAGCTACGGCTCGCAACACATCATCATCGCAGTCCTCATTACTGCACAGGTTATCGATCAGTGCGGTGTCAAAGCCCTCTGTACTCTCACTACGGAACAGAACTTTAACCGTAGAGAGCAGCAGACTCAAATCCAGACGCAAAGAATAATTTTCGATATAAAGCAGGTCGAGCCGCGCCTTATCCTCGTAAGTCGTGTTGTACCGCCCGTAAATCTGAGCGTAACCGGTCAGGCCGGCCTTGACCCGGTGGCGATAGAGAAATTCCGGCATCAGATCGGCGTAGTAGTCGGTATTCTCGACACGTTCGGCACGAGGGCCGACCAGCGACATCTCGCTCTTGAGCACATTGATCAGCTGGGGGAGCTCGTCGATGCGGGTGCGGCGGATGAAGCGTCCTATCGGCGTGACACGGCTGTCGTTCGGGACGGTAAGCTGTGCTCCGTCCTTCTCGGCATCGACTCTCATGCTACGAAACTTAATCAGCGTGAATATCTCCCCATTGCGGGTATAGCGCTTTTGATAGAAAAACACCGGTCCGCGGTCATAAAGATAAATCAGGAGAGCCACAATCAGAGTAATCGGCAAGGTCACGACAATGAGAATAAGGGAAATGGCAATGTCCATAAGGCGCTTGACCAGTAGTTGCTCCAAAGAGAGCGGCTGATTGCGGCAGGTATAAAAGAGCGAGTCGCTACTTAGGAACGGACGTGCCGAGTTGAGAATTATGTCGCCCATATTCGGCAAGATCAGCAGGCGCTTCTGCTGTACAAAGCAATAATCGATGATTTTGGCGCGCAGTTCGGTGTCCACCAGGCCGAGGATTATTACCCTATACTGATCCATTTCCTTACGTAACTCGTCGAAGGGGGCGTCGGCGGGGATGACCCGGCGCAGATCATAACGGTGCCTCTCCCGAGTCAGTTTTATAACCGCCTCATGCTCCCAGCGCTGTTTTCCGACAATCGCCAGGCAGGCGCGGGAGGGGCGCGTCACGATATAGACCTTATGTCCTATGAAGAAGAGGAACAGACAGATAAGCCACTGTACGCCACTACAGGTCAGAATCGGCCAAAATGGGAGCATCCGTGAGGCAAGGAGGGAGAAGATGAAGTACATAAGAATGTTCGCCATAAGGACGGAGAGCAGGTAGGATAGCGCCAATTCCCGGGTGCGGTGGTAGCCGATGCGCAGGGCATCGAAAATCGTCGTGCAGCTGATCAGTAGCAACATATAGATGAAGTACACCAATAAGTTGCCGCGCAGGACAAACATCGTCTCACTGTAGAAAAAACTCTGTATGAAAGCCATTATCACCACCGAAACGATGATGATTGCCAATTTGATACCGGCGACAAGAGCCCGCCGGAAGTCTTTGATTGAGAACTTCCTCATACTATCCTCGGTCGGTCAACGACCATCTCCCTGTCCAATAGTATAACGCAAACTACATGTTATTGTGACCGCGGCGGAAAAGACGGGCAACAAACTGATCCTTGGTCAGAATCAGCCAAAGCGCATAAAGGAGGGCACAGGCGGGAATTACAATCGCGATCGTCGGAAGTATCCCGAGAGCAAGGCTTCTGATCCCGTAGGCAATTGGGATAAAGAGCAGACTGGGCAGGACATAGCCCGCCACCCGCGGCGTAATCAGGCGATAGCGCATTCCGCGCCTAGTCGTGTAGATCTTGCCTA
>JAAZIX010000072.1 GCA_012800655.1 Clostridiaceae bacterium
AGCCTTCGGAAACAATGCGGAATTGTCCGATCTGCGCCGTGTGCCCGACATGGGTACCGCCGCAGAGTTCCGCGCTTTCCGAACCCATCTTAACGACCCGTACCTCATCGGCATATTTTTCCGAGAACAGAGCCATGACACCAGCCTCCTGAGCCGCGGTCAGCGCCATCTCCTCCGTCACGACCGGAAAGTCGGCCAAAATCGCCCGGTTGACCTGTGCCTCGATCTCCGCCAGTTCGGCTTCGCTCAGGGCATTGTAGTGACTGAAGTCAAAGCGCAGACGCTCCGGATTAACCGATGAGCCGGCCTGCATCACGTGCTCGCCGAGCACCCGACGCAACGCGCTGTGCAACAGATGTGTCGCGGAGTGGTTGGCCGCCGTGGCGCGCCGCCGTTCCGCATCCACCCGAAGTTGCGCCGTCATTCTCGGACGTAAAGTACCGGACTCGGGGCGCACAAAATGCAGATAATGCCCGTCATCCGTATGGGTTGTATCGATAATCTCAAAGCGTGCGTCCTCAGTTACGGCGCTTTCCTCGTTCTCGTCAGGTGCCGCGACAACTTCGCCGCGCCCCTGATCGCCGACCTGTCCGCCGGAAGCGGCGTAGAAAGGAGTTTTATCAAAAACCAGAACAACCGCGGTCTCATTCGCCGACACCTCGTCCGTGGCAATTTCGTCCGTTGCGGGTGCGCCCGTTGCGGGCCAATCCGACTCTGTTACGCTCAGTTCCGGAATTTCGACCAGACCCTGCTCCGGATCGCGACGCAGTATGTAAAGCAGGCGCGCCCGGTCTGTCAATCCGGTATAGCCGGTGAAGACGGTCGGCGGGGCAGCCTGAACGGCGGCAGGGAGGCGTTCCCCGCCCCAGGCACTGCCGGCTCGCGAGCGCAGATCCTCCTGGGCCTGCTCGCGCTGGCGAGCCATCAGGCGTTTAAACTCAGCCTCATCTATGCTCATCCCGGATTCGGCGGCGATTTCTCGGGTCAGGTCAATCGGGAAGCCGTAGGTATCGTGTAGCAGGAAGGCATCCGCCCCGGGGAGCATTTCGGCGCCGCTCTTTTTGGCGGCCGTCAACAGATCGGCCAGAATCTTCGTGCCTTGCTCAATGGTTCCGGCAAAGCTGCTCTCCTCGGCGCGGATCACGTCGAAAATCATCTTGGCCCGCGTCCGCAATTCAGGATAAGCCGACTCCGAAGCGCCTATCACCACTTCTGCCAATTCGACGAGGAAAGGCTTGTCTATGCCCAACAGACGACCGCAACGTGCCGCGCGGCGCAGGAGACGTCGCAGCACATAGCCGCGCCCGGTATTTCCGGGGATGATGCCGTCGGACACCATCATAACCGTGCTACGGATATGATCGGTGACCACACGCACATAAATATCTGTTTGTGTGTCTTGCCCGTATTCGACCCCGGCCATGGTGCAAACCCGATCGAGGATACAGCGTACGGTATCGACTTCAAAGAGACTCTGCACGCCCTGCAGAACCGCCGCAAAGCGTTCCAGGCCGCCGCCGGTATCGATATTTTTCTGCTCAAGCTGCACATAGCTACCGTCCTCAAGCCGGTCGAACTGGGTAAATACCAGGTTCCAAAGTTCGACAAAGCGGTCACAGTCACAGCCCATCGCACAGTCCGGTCCGCAGCTGTACTCCTCACCGCGGTCGAAGTGAATCTCCGTACACGGACCACAAGGACCGGTGCCGTGCTCCCAAAAATTATGTTCCTTACCCAGCCTGGTTATCTTTTCGGCCGGAAGACCGATCTTCTCATGCCAGATATCATATGCTTCATCGTCTTCGAGATAAACCGTAATATGCAATCTTTCGGGCGGCAGTTCAATAACATCGACACAGAACTCCCAGGCCCAGGCTATCGTCTCTTCTTTAAAATAGTCTCCGAACGAGAAGTTGCCCAACATTTCAAAGAAAGTACCATGCCGCGATGTTATGCCGACCTGTTCAATATCCGGAGTGCGGATGCACTTTTGGCAGGTCGTTATGCGCGGATTGGGCGGTATTTGGGCACCCGTAAAATAGGGCTTGAGCGGGGTCATCCCGGCGTTGATCAGCAGGATCGATTTATCCCCCTGCGGCACGAGCGAAAAACTCGGCAGCCGCAAATGTCCCTTTGATTCAAAAAAAGCGAGAAACTTCTCGCGGATCTCATTCACTCCCAACCACTTCATTATTATCCGTATCTCCGGGCTGCATCTTGTGCAAACCCGGCCGTTCTCCATTCACAACAATTATTCCGCTTGTATTATCCCGCAAGCCTTTCTATTTTACCTTATACAGCCGACGCAATTCAATTACGCAGGTTCCCGGACGGCGTTGTTTTCGGCAGTCGCGCAGTTTTCGGCGGCGGGTGTGCCGGCGGCGAGGTTTTCGGCATCTTTGCAAGTTGCGTCCCGCCGGAGCCCATTGCCGAAGCCGAAACAAGTCATAAAGTTGCAAACTTGCCGAAAGCCGACTGCAGTAGTAGCGCATAACGGCATTCCCCGGAGTCTAACGACGGTTTTCCGGGGTCTAACGACGGTTCCCGAGGTTCAGGCGGCGAGGTTTTCGGCAACTTTGCAAGTTGCGTCTCGCCAGAGCCCATTGCCGAAGCCGAAGCAAGTCATAAAGTTGCAAATTTGCCGAAAGCTGACTGCAGTAGTAGCGCCTACTTGCGCGGCCTGGGGATTCTGTTCAGCTGCTCGTTGATACCTAACAGCTGTTCCTTGGTAAACTTCACGTTAAACATGCCGGTCATCATCGTGAAGAGACGCAGAACGGTGAAACTGCTCAACATACCCAACATTTCGGCATTGATTTCAAAGCCCGCCAGCTCCACATTGCCGTTGCCATTCATAAGTTTTCTTATCATGTTTACAAACATCTGCATGCCGGCACAGGTTTTCAACACGGTACCCATCTTATCGTTCAGGGAGAGGAAACCTTCGGGCTCAGTCACGTCGAACCAATTGAGGACCGCGCCTTTATCCACCAGACGATAGGCTTCGTTGAAGGTCTTTACCTTGCGAATTACGCTCTCGTCGCGGCAGTCGCCGGCGACGGCCTCCAACCTGGTCTCGCCCACGTTGGGCACCTCGAAGCGGAAGAAGTGATCCTTAGCGGTCTTTTTGCCCAGCGATACTCCGTTAGCGAACAGTTCCACCTCGGGCAGGTTGGAATACACGGTGACTCTCGTCACTTCTTCCACGCGGTCGGTATAGCGCTTGGAGGTCAAGTGCACGAAGGGTTCGTCGCTCAACCATGCTTTGTAAGCGTAGAAGGAATCCTTTTTGTACTTGCGGTCGAAGCTTACCAGACCCTTGTGGTTCCGGCCGTTCGTGCCGCCCTCGGCGCGGGCGTCCGAACCGAAGTCGAACATATTCCATACATGGGTAGCCCACAGATACTTGCGGGTAAAAAACTGCTTGATAAGCTCCTCATGATAATAGGTCTGATACTCCTCGGTGTAGTCGCCCTGTTTGGGGTCGGAGGTATGCCAGTCGAGGCCCTCGCAGCCGTACTCGGAACAACCGATGGGGATATTCGGATGCGTGGCGTGGAAGTTATCGAACCAGGGACCGTTCATGCCCGTCTCACCGCCGTACCAACCGAAGTAATGATTGTAGCTCACTACGTCCGGAATGCTCAGATAAGGATCATCTATTTTACACATGGACACCGCCGCAACCGCAGTTAGTCGAGTTTTATCCAATTCGTGACACAGGTCGTTGAGAATGCGGTGGTTCTCCAGCAGATCCTCGTCGGATCCGCCGATGGTGATCTCATTACTCAGCCCCCAAACCACGATAGAGGGGTGGTTATGGCTCTGGATGACGAGCTCCTTCATCTGGGAAATCGTGTTCTCCCGACCGGTGGGCATATGCTTGGAGATGTAGGGGATCTCCGCCCAGACAACCATTCCGCGCTCGTCACACAGGTCATAGAAATATTGATCGTGCTGGTAGTGGGCCAGGCGTACGGTGGTCGCGCCCATCTCGCAGATCAGGTCTATGTCCTCCTCGTGGTGCTCGGGCAACAGAGCGTTGCCGATGCCAGGACGATCCTGATGGCGGCTCACACCGCGCAAAGGGTATTCCTCACCGTTGAGTATAAAGCCGTTGTCGGGGTCGATCTCAAATCTGCGGCAACCGAAGCGGGTGCTAACATTGTCGACAATATTGCCACCCTCCAACAGCTCGATCTTTGCGATATACAGATAGGGATCTTTGCGGCCGTGCCATAAACGTACGTCTTTAATCTCCAGTTCGACCTTGGTTTCCGCGGTTTCCGTCGTCGTCACCTCGCGGCCGCATCCGGTGTAAAGAGCGTAGCGCAGGGTCTGACCGGGCTTCATATTGGTGACCCAGGTTTCGACAGTGACCTTCGCGTCTGTGCCAACGATTTCCGGAGTTACCGCCAGACCGGGGCTGCCGTAATGATCCAGATCAAAGTGGCTCTCACTGACGCAAATGATTTGCACGTCACGGTAAAGGCCGCCGTAGAAGGTAAAATCGGCCATCTGCGGATAGACGGTATTGTTGGCACTGTTGTCCACCTTGACAACCAGCAGACTCATCATGCCGAGGTGTTCGGTAAGATCAACACGCCAGGTGGAGTAGCCGCCGTCGTGACGGGCAAGATGTTTGCCGTCCACATACACGTCCGCGGATGAGTTGGCACCCTGCAGTTCCAGATAGAAGCGCTCTGCCACAGGCAGTTCCGCTTTGTTGACGATCTTGGCATAGTACGCCGCGCCGCGATAGTAGTCATTACCGCCGTCCTGACCGTCGACGCCGTTCCATGTATGGGGCAGATTGACCCGCTCCCAATCCGCGGGCAGAGAAGTCGGAACCGCGGCGGCCTGCTTCGTAAATGCCCATTTTTCGTTGAAATTTAATATTGTTCTCAAGGTTATTCCTCCTTATAATCCACTATTCTTCATGATATTCGACGGATTCTCACGACTCGGCGGTCGTATGCGCAAGTTCTTCGGTCGTGTACGCTGCTTCAGCTTTACGCGCCTTCAACTCAGCCTGCATACGGGCGGTGTCTTTTTTGTCCAGATTGTAAACCAGGCCCAAACCGATGAACTGCATGGCGGCGCTGACAAAGTACAAGGCGGCCACCAGATAGCGCATGCGCAGAGCCACCTCGGCGGTCTGGTTGCCCTCGTTGGCGCCCACATAGCCCAGAGCCACCATGATGACCAGAGCCAGAGCGGGACCGGCGCCCTGAGCGAGCTTGCGGAAGAAGCTGTGCAACGCGTAGACGGTGCCCTCCTCGCGGGTGCCGAACTTCCATTCGTTATAGTCGATGGCGTCGCCCATCATGGCCCAGGAAACCAAGATGTAGATGCCCAGTCCTATGCTGTAGACGAACATACAGGCCATGTAGATAATCATGCCGGTATTGTCGGGAGTGATGGGCAGGATCAGCATGCCGGTGCAGGCGATAAGTGAGATCACAGCGCCGAAAGTCGCCATCTCCTTCTTGCCGTAGCGGGTAACCAGCTTACGCACGAAAGGAGTAAAAATAACCGTTGGGAGCATGGAAAACATCATTATCAGACCGGAGTATTTAACATTGCGGAAATAGGACTGGAACAAAACGATAACGGCGGTGGCGGCGCCCTGCATGCCGATGAACATCCCAACGGCGGCCAAAGTGGCACCGATGGCGGGACGGTTTTTCGTGAAATTACCCAGAGCTTTGAAAACGTTAAACTTAGGAGCGTCTTCTTTCAAGGCGGTGTCGGTTTCCACGCGTATGACGGTGTTTTTGATCATGAACTGGAAGAGCAGGAAAGCGGCTACACCCATGAGTAGGGCGGCGATGAACACGCGCTCGCCGACCAGATTCTGGTCCTTGTCGTAAATAATGAAGGGCAGGACGACCATGGGGATGACATTGCCCGCCAGGGAGCCGATGGAGCGCCAGGCGGAAAGGGAGGCGCGATCCGCGGGATCGTTGGAAATCAAAGACAGCAGAGAACCGTAGGGCACGTTGACCACGGTGTAGAAAGCGTCCCACACCACATAACCGGCGACGAAGATAATCATCTTGGCCCAGGTAGGGGCATCGGGAAAGGGCAGGAAGCAACAGGCGCCGCCCACGATCAGACCGATGGAGCCGGCCCAGATGTACTGCAGGAATTTGTTTCGCTTGTACTGACGGCGGTCGGCGTCGACGATGGAGCCAATTAGAGGGTCATTTATAGCGTCCCAGACCTGAACGACTATCAGTAAAGCGGCGTAGTACAGATCCAGTCGCATGAACTGAGTCCAGAAAATAGCCATGGTGCCCTTCAGGGCAAAACTCATGTTGCAGGCAAAGTCGCCGGCGGCATAGGCAATACTGTCACGGATACCGAATTTACGGTAACCGCTCGCATCGAGCTGAACAGCTTCTTTTGCCATAAGTGTTCCCTCTCTTCCCTTTTATCCATTAAAGTCGCTTTATTACGCCTATAGCTTAACACCGTGACACAGATGCTGTGAGGACTATTTCCCTGAATTTTAGCATTCTCTTTTACTTTATCATTGATTTCGAATACAAAACATCCGATAATGATATTGATAATCGTAAAGGGAGAAATTCAAATGGCCAACAAATATCAGCAAGCGCTGGATTTCACGCTTTCTATGTTGCGGCGCCTACGACTTCGTACGCACTTGGTACACCCGGGCGACCCTCTCACCGGCATTGACGACGAATTACGCAAGCTGCTGGGGTCGGAATTTGACTATGCGGATGCGTACAATATTGCCGTCCACCGCTTGCATCCCCGGACAATTTACAAAAGTTTTGACCAGTTCATGTGTCACTATATCCATTTCTATCTGCCCGACACAAAATCCGAAACCGCCGTCGTGATCGGTCCATACTTGACTGAAGAACCTACTCAGGAGTTCTGCCTGGAACTGTTGGAGGAACTGGGGCTGCCCGCTACAAGTTATCCGCAATTGATCGAATATTACTCCTTACTGCCGGTCTTCCACGATCCCACACCGATCTTTGCCTTGGTATCCACTCTAGGCGAAAAGCTCTGGGGCAACAAGGCCTTCGATGTGATCGATGTCTACCATGAGCAGCAAATTGATTTGTCCACTGACGTGTCCGTAGCGGCGCCGATCGAGCAGGAGGACATCCTCCTGCAGATGCAACAAGTGGAGGAGCGTTACACTCTCGAAAACGAACTAATGGAGACCGTCTCCAAGGGGCTAACAAGTCAGGCGGAAGTCGTTATGTACTGCCTGTCCCGGCAGAGTTACCGACAACGGACTCACGACCCGCTACGCAATATGAAAAATTACTGCGTCATCTCCAATACAATCTTACGCAAGGCGGCCCAACAGGGCGGCGTACATCCGTTCCATCTGGACAGAACCTCCGGACAATTTGCCCGCGCCATTGAGGGCGCCCCCACACTGGAAAAGTGCGGCACACTAGTTAGAGAAATGATTCGCACGTACTGTAACCTCGTGCGTACACATGCGGGAAATCAATATTCTTCCATTGTCCAAAGGACCCTGACCTATATCGACGCAAACATCTCCGGAGATCTCTCGTTGCCCACTCTTGCCGACCGGATGCAGGTCTCACCCAGCTACCTATCCGCCCTTTTTCGCCGTGAAACCGGGAAGACGCTGACCGATCGCATCTCCGAAGTCCGGATGGCGACAGCACTAAAACTGCTGAAAGACACCCGCCTTCAGGTGCAAACCATCGCACAGATGTGCGGCTTTGCCGACTCCAACTACTTCGGCAGGCAATTTAAGCGATACTATGGTATTACCCCGCTGCAATCCAGAAAGTGATAGAATGACACGTATTATGAAACGGAATGGAAAATGTACCATGATTGTACGTCCCATCGTCGCGCATTTGCCGACAACCAAGTATCTGAATATTAACTGGCCGGTTATTGCCTGCGACCAGTATTCCGCTCAACCGGCATATTGGCACGCTCTTCGCACGACAATCGGAGCCGCTCCTTCGACACTTAAATTAGTCGTTCCCGAAGCTGATCTTCTGCGCTATAGTCCCGCGGAACTTGCCGCAGCCGAGGATGAATGCGCTCGTGAGGCACAGCGCTATATTGATGACGGCACTCTGCGCGCCCTGCCCTGCGGCTATATTCTCGTCAAGCGCCTAACCCGCGACATCGAGCGTTGGGGACTAGTTGCCGGAGTAGATCTTGAGGCCTACGATTACCGCCCGGGGAATAACCGCCCGATTCGATCAACCGAGGAAACTATTCAGGAGCGCATCGCTCCCCGTTCCGCGATCCGCGCACAATCGCCCATCGAATCTCCTCATATTCTTCTACTCGCCGATGATCCGGACGACCGCATTTTTGCCCCCGTACGCACGGCGGCCGATGCCGGCGAGCTAGAGCTGATTTACGACCTCCCCCTTTATACGGAATCCGCCGCCGGCGACTTGGTCTCCGGACGCACCATCGGACTAACAGACGGCGAAACGTCGATCACCGGCTGGCTGATCCCCGCCGAACACACTCTTGCGGCGGAGATTGAGCGGGCGTTGCAGCTTTTGCCGCGCTGGCAAAGTGACGGCTTTATGCTGGCAGTGGGCGACGGTAATCATTCGCTCGCCGCGGCTCAGGCACATTGGTTCCGTCTCCGTGACACATTAGGCGAACGAGCACCGCAGACGGCTCGCTATGCCGCCGTTGAAATTACCAATTTGCATGACCCGGGTCTGCGCTTCCTGCCGATTCATCGTCTGGTAAAAGATATTCCGCCTTTCCCCGCCTATAAGAAATTCAATGCCGGGGCGCTCGAAATCGTCCGCAAATGGGGATGGGAATTAGAAATCGGTCCGACGGTTCCGTTGAGCAAACCGGGAGATCTGCCGCAGTTGACACAGGACGACACCTCCGTGAGACTTTTACAAATACTGCCGGGAGCTTACGCGCTGTGGACATTGCGCAACACCGGTGCCGCGCTTCACGTCGAGATAGTTGACCGCTTTATCGCCGAACTCAGCGAGCCGGAGCAGGTCGATTATATCCACGGCGACGAAGCTCTTTTGAGCCTTGTTAATTCGACGGAAGAACCGGCAGTCTGTGGATTCGCCCTTCCACCTTTCGCGCGCAAGAGTTTTTTCGCCGACCTCGCCACTCACGGCGTATTCCCGCGTAAATCTTTCTCTCTCGGTGAAGCCGAGGAGAAGCGTTATTATTTGGAGACCCGTCGTATCGATATTTAATAAGGAGGAAGTATGACTGCTTCGTCAACTGTTTCCTGTGAATCGACCTGTTCCGCGGCTCAAACGCCCGCCGCTCGCGGAAATCTGCCACGGGCTATTGTCGGCTTAATTGCCGCGATCGCCATGCTGATTGGAACTTTCATCCTTGCGCGTCGCCTGCTCGGTAGTGATCTACAAAGCTTTCTCATCTGGTGGCTCACCCTCAGCGGAGTCGGTCTCTGCGCCTGGCCGATCAGTATGCGGCTTTTCTCGACCGATTATCAGGCCGCCTGGCTTCTTGCCAAACCCCTCGGCCTGGCGCTCGGCAGTTTCACGACCTGGTTCATGGCATATATTCGCGTCATTCCGCTTTCCGCTCTGAATTTCGGTCTGATACTCCTCCTGATTTTCCTCCTGCCGCTCTTCACGCCGAAGGGACGCCATACTCTCTACCGCCTAAAGGAGCTTAATCTCTCCAAGGTCGCCGGCCTCATTTTCGTCGAGGCGCTTTTCCTGCTCTGTCTGTTGGCCATGGCGTTTTCCCGCGGACTGCGTCCGCACATCGCCGACCTCGAGAAGTATATGGATTACGGCTTTATGCTCTCCATTCTCCGTACCGACTCACTCCCCGCCAAGGATATCTGGCTGGCCGGCCACAGCATTAACTACTACTATTTCGGACAGTTCGTTTTTGCGCAACTGACCCGCCTCAGCGGCATAACGCCTCGCGTCACTTATAACCTCTCGCTCGCGGCCGTCTTTGCCTACGGTTTCACCTCGGTTTACGCCATATTCCGCCTGTTGTTCACCCTGCCGCGCCGCTCCCGCCGTTCACTGCGGACGCCGATAATCCCGGATGATGTCAATGCCTACCGCCGGGAACGCGCCGCAGCCTCCGGAAAGTCCGCTAAGCCCGGGCGCAGGTCAACGGCGCCCGCCACCGTGACCGAGATTCTCACTCCCGATCCGCGGCTCAACTGCGTCACCCGCTCCCTGCCGCTCGGAAAGGCTGTCTGGGTCACGCTGATCAGCCTGTTCGGTGCCGCCTTCCTGAATTTTGCCGGCAACAGTCAGGCCTGGTTCTTTGCCGCCGATTCCGGCTGGGGCAAGCAACTCCTGGAAATATGGATTTCCCGCGGCTATCTGACGCGTCCGGATCCCTGGTTCTATAGCGACTCCACCCGCTTTATCGGATATTTCCCCGACAATGCCGACAAAACCATCAGTGAATTCCCGATGTACTCCTATATCGTCGCCGACCTCCACGCCCACCTGATCAACATGATTTTCGTTCTGCTGATGATCGCCGCCCTGATCATGCTTTGCTATCGCGGCACGGCTGTCTTCCTGGCCCGCCGCGAGGCCGTCCGCATTTTGCGTCCACCGAAACCCCGTACGGTTCCGGAAGGCGCGACCGGCATCCGTAAATTTTTCTCCCGTCTCGGCGCCCTGCTCCTGCCCAATGCCGATGTCCCCTTGCCGGGCACGGATTTGTTGCGCAGCCCGCTCTTCTGGCTGATCAGTGTCCTGTTCAGCATTTTCATGTCCGGCAATTTCTGGGATTTTGCTATCTACATGGCGGTCATCACCTTATTACTCTTTGCGCTGAACTGGCAAATATTCAACCGGGCCGGGCATCCATTCAACCGGAACAAGGGTGAAGCGGTTTGGAGTTTTCTGTTGCTACTTTGTCAGCTCCTGGCCGTTATCGTACCCTTTATGATCATTGACCACCCTGCCCTGCTCGTCGTTGTTTTGATCGCCGTCTGGCTCTTCAACCAGCTGATCATCAACCGGGTTACCGATCCGATGATCCTGACCGGCCTCGAAGTGACCCACGTGTTTACGCTAGCCCATATACTGACCCTGCCCTTCAACACCGGCTTTGAGCCGATTGCTAAAAGTATCGCTCGCACCGTAATGAGCACACCGTTCTGGCAGCTCTTCGTGATGTGGGGTCCGACAACCATCGTCGCCCTGACCGCCTTTGTCATCGTCGTTGCGCTGATTTTCCGGCAGAAACGGCAGCGGCGGGTACTCTCCGCCGAACTTACGGCTTTGCCGACGGCGGAGAATATGCGTCCGATGGCCAAGATGCGGCGGACGGTTCAACTGCGGCTGCGACTCGATGAGGCTCACCTGAGTACGGCGAAGCTGGTCTGCCTGGTCTTTTTCGTCGCGGCTCTGGGCCTGATTCTGCTACCCGAAATCGTCTACGTCGTGGATATTTACAGCGGCGAATATAAGCGCGCGAACACAATGTTCAAATTTACCTACCAGGCCTTCATTCTGTTGGGAATTACGGCGGTCGCGGCCCTGGAACTACTAACGCGAACCGTCTATGCTTCGATCCTGCGGCGATCCGAACGGCGCCGCAACCAAAAACTCGCCATTGCCGGTGTACCGACGCTATCCGCAGAATCGGAACGCAACTCTTTGCGCGCTTTACGTCGTCCGCTACTCGTCCGAACATGGGGCGGCATCGTAGCTCTGCTCCTGACGCTGGCGCTGGCCGTGTTCTTCATAATCCCGCCCTGCCTCTATCCGACCAAGGCAATTCCGCAGGCGATGGGCGAATACAAGCTCGAAAACTACGAGGGTCTGGACGGCGTCAGGCAATTGGCGACCCGGCGCGCCTACTCGTTGCCGGACTATCCCGAAGGCGGATTAGCCGCCGACCTGGCCGCCGTCGAGTGGTTCAACGCCGAGATCGAAGGCCAGCCGATTATTCTCGAAGCTTGGGGTGAGAGCTATACCGACTACTGCCGCATTTCCGCCTATACCGGTTTGCCGACCGTGCTCGGCTGGCAGACCCATGAGTGGCTGTGGCGCACCTCCCGCGCGACTCCGAACGCCTGGGCTTCCGTAGTGAGTCCGTTACAGCAGGAGATCCGCGCCTTCTACGAAGCCACGGATCCCGCCGCCGCCCTCAGTCAACTGCGTGACTGGAACGTCAAGTATTTGATTGTCGGAGCTCTGGAGCGCAACCAGTTCCCGGACTTAAACGAAGACCTGCTCCGCAGTCTGGGAGAAATCGCTTTCGAAGCCGGCGATCTCTATGTAGTAGAGATTCCCGCCGCGGAAGCCGACTCAACGAAGTAGACCGCCGCTGAACAGGATACCCAGCAGACTTTCCAGGCCGAGCTTCTGCGCGATACCACCGAGTTTGATCAGAAGGATGCCGACTTCTTGCGGAGTCAGCTCTTCCGGTTTGACGGCAAGAGAGATGTCGATCGGCGCAATATTTGCCTGCTCGCCGCTCAATTCACGGTAAGTGATTTCGAAGGACATCTTCTCCGGATTGATCGACTCCGGACCGATGAAGGTCACATTAAACACGCAGTCATCGCCGCGTACAGCCAGTTCAATTTCCACCCAACCGACTTCACTCAAGCCGCCGCTACCGCCGATGTCGCTACTGCTCATGACTCTGCCGCCGATGTTGCCGAAGCCGTCGGTACCGGCCAACATTTTTCCCTCCAAGGTAAATTTGCCGACCGTCGCCAGACGTTGCTTGTACGGTACCGTGCCCGCATCTTTAAAACGGATCTCACCCACGAGCGCATCTCCGTATTTTCCCGAGAGATACTTGAGATACAGTGTTCCGGTGGCTAAACCGTTCTTAATGTCATAGTCGGCTGTAATTGCAAAGGGCTTGTCCACAATATTGAGTTCGGAGTCGTTCGTCAGTGAAATCTCGAGCGCGCCCCGGCCGTCTTTCTCCGGCTGCAAAAAACGGAACTTCCTTGTGCCGCGCTGCGGATGCGCTACTTCGAGTTCAGTACCATAAACATGATTACCGATCGCATAAATTCGCCGTGTCAGCAGTATATCCGCATCCGCACCGAGACCATTCTCTTTCAGATTATCAATTAAATCCCTAACGTAGATACCGAAGCTCTCTTCGCTTCTCAGGCTCTCCCCCGGTCTCAGGAACAAGGCTCCGTTGCCGTCTCCACCGATCGGGTAAGTAAACTGCGGCTGACTCTCATACAAAGCGAGCAGAATCTGCCGATAGGCATCATTCCCGCCAACCGTCTCCAATACCCTTACAAAGCCGTCGCGAATCATGTCGGCATAATAGACCATCTCATAAGCATCTACCTTCAACTCAACTTTTTTCTTCTCGCCGACAAACATGGTCACATTTTTTTCGGTCTTAAGCTGGCTCTTTGCCGCTTTATCCACATTCGCCCCCTCAAAGAAGGCTGCAACCAGATCGGTTAGCAGAGGCTCCATATCTTCGACGGGAACAGGTGAGCCTTTCAGCATTTTGGACAGATCTCCCATTCCGCCAGATTGGAAGGGAATCCCGGGGATATTTGTCGCATCCCCCGGCAGTTCAAATGAACCCATCGACAGTTCGAGCGCATCCGCCGGCAGTTCAAGCGGTTTATCCAGCAGATCTTCAACTATCAGGAATATCCTGTCCTCGATAATTTGTAATGAAACCGGCACGCTCTCGCCGGTGGTCTCCGACTTAATAATAAAGTCAAAAGCGGCACGCGGCGTTTCGGCATCGGAGTGATCCAGTCCGCCCCTTACCTCAAATGACAAAGTTTTCAGAGCTTCGCTCATGAAACCCACTTCCGGGTCGTCCGGGAAATCCACTACGCGCAGGCCGAGTGAAACGCCCTGCGAAGTACTCTCTTCGCCATAGAACGGCATCTGACGGAAAATGTTCTCCAAACCCCGACGCGCCCGGAGAATCTCCAGGTCGGGATACGACAACTGCGGACCGCGTAGAAGGGCATCAACATCGCTCTTCACCACATCCCGTGTGCCGCCGAGCGTGAGGATCAGCACCACACCGGCAATCACCAGTATGAGCACTGCGGCGATAATTCCGACTATGAGACCCGTGTGCTTGCTTTTACGCTTAGCTTCTACGGGGGCGGGAGCGGGCGCGGGTGCATATGGCTGCTGAACATAAGGCGGTAGCTGAACCTGTGCGACAACCGGCTCGGGCTTCATCTCCGCGACCGTATCCTGCTCCTCCTCGACATTATATTTATCCGAATCTTTTTCCATAAGTTAACACCTCCGTGCCTGCGCATATTATCACATCTTCTTTCAACGGTAAATTTACGTGGAAACAGATTACCGCGGTGTTAACTACCGCGGACTTTCGTCGATTGTTTGACTGGAATTGACCGCGGTATAACTTGTCGGTTTTTGTCGTAAAACAGACTGAACTGCGAGCTTCGCCATGAGCTATCTTTCGCACTAACGGCGCTACTAACGTTGTCGTACTGGTGGCGCTCTTGAGGATGTCGAACAAAGGGGGGATCACATGTGAAACTATACATCAGTCATTGGAGCGCCATGCGCCGCTACGACATTCCTATGCTCGAGTATTTCTTCGCTCAAGAGTTGGTCGCGGTATCGGAGACTACGCAAATAACCGTCTATGAGCAGCGCCGCAAGAAGAAGGGGCAAAGGATCCGCCATTGCAAATTTTCCGTTCCTGAGGAGTACCTGCTTTGCGATCCGAATTCGGGGGAGCACATTGTCGCGCCGGAACTTGCCTATCTGCAGGTCGCCCACGACTTGCCTTTTCATCGCCGTCTACTGCTGGCATTACTGATTTGCG
>JAAZIX010000073.1 GCA_012800655.1 Clostridiaceae bacterium
CAAAGGCGTTTAAGCGGACAACAGGTATGACGCCGTCTCAGATGAGGTAGGATTATAATATTTTCAAATAACTGGACTTTGCAACGGTACCAGTTCGTCCGATTCAAATCCGAAACGATCCCGGAAAAGAGATATCAAACTGTTTTGAACCGGAACCGGCAATGGCGAACTATACTCCCGAGTCAGCTCATCAATCCGGCGCGAAGCCCGCTCCCACATCGGACCTTCATCATCGGGAACGAACTTTCCGTTATAGTCGAACAATGGATGCGTGAAGAACGCTTCCCGGTACAGCTGATCCAAGGTCAGATCGGAGATCAAAAAATGGCCGCCGACGCCGACTTCTTCGATATCGGCCAGACCTTCTTCCAGATGATCCATCGAAATGCCGGTTCGTATTCGCCGCGCAGCTTCCAACCAGGCATGTTGGATGACAATCATTTCCGACGCTAAGCCGTTGGCGTTGAAGCAGGAGCCGATGCCGGTCAGCAGATCGGCTCCACTGGCAACTGCCGCCTGCATGAACAGCATGCTCTCGGCACCGCTCTGCAGATCCGTACGCCAACCCATCGTCCCACCACACTCAGCCATTGCCGGAATCCCGTAGGCGCGTGCCAACTCGACAGCAGCCACCTTCCAGAGCACTTTATCGATAGTATAATACTGATCTTCTCCGGTCTGCATGTTGGCGACGGACGGCCCGATAGCATAGAGAAACGGATTGCCGGGTTGCAACAGCTGGGTCAGAGCAGCTAGGAAAATGGTTTCGGTGTTGGCTAGAAGCAGCGTTGAGGCGACGTCGTACGGTCCAGTCATGCCGGCCATCGGGCAGATTGTCGGAATGACCGGCAAGCGAAGCCCTGTCGTCGCGAGGAGAATCCGACAGTTCAGGTCGGTTAGCGTCAGCGGCGACCGGACGGCAACCGCAAAACTCAGCAAGCCGCTCCCAAACAAAGGTTCACCCTGGGCCAGTATCGATCCGATTTTCAGCCACAGCTCCAGATCATCGTCGTTGCTGACGTAAGCCATATTGTGTTTGCTGTGAAGCAGTAGATGGGTTAGCAGGGCACGCTGGCTGGAGTAAGGTCCGGGATCATCGGTTACCGGAAAATCCATGCGGCTGACGCATGCTACCGAATCGTGCTGCTGCGTTAGGATCGTATTGATAATTAGATCATTCAGACAGGGGCGACGAGGCCCGCGGGTTTTGCTGTCAATGATCCAAGGATCGATTACGATTGCCGAGACATATTGTGTTCCCCCACCTATTTCCCAAGTCTGGCGATTTCCGCCCGCGACCGTATACGTTTTTGGAATTTGACTTAACAGACGGCGGAGCAACGGAGTCGGGATTCGGATTAGCTGTTTGTCGCGGTCGACTTGAGCACCTGCCTGCTCGGCACGTTCGAGGATCTCTGTCGAGGAGACCTCGAATCCGGTCTGTTCGATCAGTCGCTCGGTCATCTCGATCAGCGTCTTGACATGCGGAGGATCTAGTTCTTGAATTCGCATTTAGTTTGCACCTCCCATTAACAATTATAGATTCTGCTCAGAATTGCTACAAGTACGTTATAACGGTACGCAACAATGCAACAATGCACGCAACAAGAAAGTGCCTGCCAGGGCAAAAAACCACCAAAAGAGATGCCGCTATTGATACAATTGTATTGATGGCGGTATTCTTGTGTGAACTCAACTTGATGACCGCAGTAGCGGATTTGGAGAAGACTGATGCAAATAAAAATTATATCTATTGACGAAATTGCATCGACGAATGATAAGGCGCGGGAACTGGCCGAGCAAGGAGCTCCGGCCGGGCAGGTAGTAGTTGCCCGTAGGCAAGTGCAGGGTCGAGGAAGTCGCGGGCGAAGCTTTGCTTCTCCCGAAGGTGGGATTTACATGAGCGTGATTTTGCGACCGGATTGTGCCATGTCCCGGGCAGTCCTGATTACACCGGCGGCGGCGGTTGCTGTGAGTCAGGCCTTGGAAGAACTACTCGGGCTCAAAACGCAAATCAAATGGGTGAACGATATTTTGGTGAATGGACAGAAATTGGCCGGGATTTTAACCGAATCGCGCAGCCTGCCGCGAACGGCAAAAATTGACTGGGCCGTGGTCGGCATCGGGATAAATTATTCCAACTTTCGTAGCGATTTTCCGCCGGATCTCCGTCATATCATTACAACCGTACGCTCCGAACTCGATTCACATATGAAATTGCCGGATCCGGAAGTTCTGATAAAGTCGATTGCCGCAAAGTTGCATAATCTGGTCAGCAATTTGGATGCTCCCGATTTTATTGAATATTACCGCGACAATAACGTGCTCTTGGGAAGGGAAGTGAATGTCCTAAACAATTATGACAGTTATTGTGCGCTGGTCGAGGATATAGATACAAATGCCAACCTGGTTGTCAGGCGTAGGGATAATGGCCGTCGGGAGTTTTTAAACTCCGGTGAGGTGACTATTATTCCGGCTAAACCGGCACAACCTGCTCAACCACGAAAGGCCACCCCGGTCAGCAAGCAAATTTACAATCTTGCCGTCATGGGAATTTTCCTGGCCTTGATTATCATCGGCTCCAAGATAACTCTGCCTTTTCCCATAGTTCCCAAGACGCTTCAGGCTACTTTTGTCCTACTTACGGGTGCCTTTCTGGGCTGGCGCCGCGGCGGGCTGACCTGTCTCCTCTTCATGCTCATGGGTCTGGCCGGAATACCTGTTTTTGCCAAAGGCGGCGGTTTCGGCTATGTGCTGGATCCGACTTTCGGCTATATAGCCGGCTTTGTTTTCGGCTCGGCAATAACGGGGTATTTATGCGGGAGACTCAAAGCGTGGCGGTGGTGGACCGTTCTTTTGTCTTTATTGGCCGGGCTGGGAGTATTGTATCTCTTCGGCCTGGTGCATTTATATTTGATTTTGGGTGTGTTTACGGAACACTCCCTGTCTGTGACAGAGATCTTGCGAATCGGCCTATGGCTACCTTTGCCGGGGGATTTATTGCTGACGGGTTTGAGTGCAATTTCTGTGTATAGACTACAAAATATATTCAAAGCCAGGTAGTCCTTGCGACAAATTAGCACAAATGTTGGTTATTTTGTCGGTACGGACAGCTTTATAAGATATTTGTACGTTACAAGAATAAATTTTCCTGATATAATGTCGGAGATTTGGCGTAAAAAATCGGCCAATACCCCGCGGTGTTTAAATCGCGCAGGAAAGGAAAGTAGATTTATGGTGATGAGAAACAAGCATGTCCGGGCTTGGGTCGAAGAGATGGCTAAGTTAACCCAACCGGATAATATAGTTTGGCTGGATGGCTCTCTGGAAGAGAAGGAGCGTCTGGAGGCGGAGGCTTTTGCCACCGGCGAACTGATTGAACTTAATCAGGAGAAGTGGCCGGGCTGTGTCTACCACCGTACCGCAGTCAATGACGTGGCTCGCGTTGAGGGCAGAACTTATATTTGCACGACGGAATGTGATGATGCCGGTCCGACCAACAATTGGATGGATCCGCAGGAGATGCACGCCAAACTCGATCAGCTTTTTGCCGGTTCGATGAAAGGGCGTACGATGTATGTCATCCCGTATATAATGGGACCGGCCGGCTCGCCCGTATCGAAAGTCGGGATTGAGTTGACTGACAGCATCTATGTCGTTCTTAATATGCGTATTATGACCCGAATGGGAAATATTGCCTGGGAGCAGCTGGGTGATAGTGATCGTTTTGTAAAAGGACTACATTCGAAGGCGCAACTCGACCCGGAGAACCGCTATATCGTGCATTTCCCGGAAGAAAATCTGATTGCCTCGGTCAATTCCGGTTACGGAGGAAACGTCCTACTCGGGAAGAAATGTTTTGCCCTGCGCATAGCTTCCTATCTGGCTCGTAATGAGGGCTGGTTGGCTGAGCACATGCTCATTCTCGGGATTGAGGATCCGGAGGGTGAGACCAGGTATCTGACCGGTGCCTTTCCCAGTGCCTGCGGCAAGACCAACCTCGCTATGTTGATTCCGCCGGCCAGCGCCAAGGGCTATAAGGTCTACACCGTCGGTGACGATATTGCCTGGATCCGGATCGGTGAAGACGGGCGTCTCTGGGCGGTCAATCCCGAGTATGGTTTCTTCGGTGTTGCTCCGGGTACCAATATGAATTCCAATCCCAACGCCATGCTGACCGTGCGTAAAAATACGATCTTTACCAATGTTGCCCTGACGGAGGATAAAGAGGTATGGTGGGAAAAGATGGGCGTTCCCGCTCCTGAAAAGGCCGAAGACTGGAAGGGTAATCCCTGGACTCCGGAGAGCACCGAGAAGGCTGCAAATCCGAACTCCCGCTTTACCGCTCCGGCTGCCCAGTGCCCTAGCATTTCGCCGCACTGGGAGGATCCCGAGGGTGTTCCGATTTCGGCAATCCTCTTTGGCGGCCGTCGTGCCAGTGCCGCCCCGCTGGTGTACCAGTCCTTTGACTGGAATCACGGCGTCTTCGTCGGAGCCACAATGGCCTCCGAGACCACCGCCGCCGCGGCCGGTGCCGTCGGTGTGGTACGTCGCGACCCGATGGCCATGTTGCCGTTCTGCGGTTATAACATGGGCGACTACTTTAGCCATTGGATCGATATGGGCAAGAAGATCACCAATAAACCGTTGATCTTCAACATTAACTGGTTCCGTCTGGATAAGAACGGCGACTTTATATGGCCGGGCTTCGGCGATAACTTCCGTATTTTAAAGTGGATCCTTGATCGTTGCGAAGGCAAAGTCGAGGCGGTCGAGACGCCGATCGGATATCTGCCCAAGCCGGAAGATATTGATCTGACGGGTATGGACATGACTGTCGATGACGTACGCGAACTGCTCAGCATAGACGAGAATATCTGGCGTGAGGAGGTTGCCGATATTGAACGTCATCTGGCACGCTTTGATCGTCTTCCCGACGAGCTTAATCAGGAGTTAACCTCCCTGAAGAAGCGTTTCGGATTCTAAATACCGCATTGAAAATAGTTTGTGAAAAGGGTGCCGTCCGGCACCCTTTTTTGATCGATGTTGCAGGCATGAGAACAGCATGAGAAACAGCATGAGAAGCGGGGAGGCCGGTATTTTACGAAATGCCGATTTTACGCTACAATGATTGGGACAATCTTTGCGCTAGAGAGGAATATTTATGAGCGAAATCGGATACACGAATTTTACTGATGTCATAATAAGCAAGCGGAATGGAGAGGAATTGTCGGAGGTGGTGATTCGTCAATTCGTCGAGGAGACGAATTCAAATGCGATTCCGGATTATCAGATCGCGGCTTTTCTTATGGCTGTTACCTGCCGTGGAATGACCGACAGGGAAACCGCTGCTCTGGCTCTGGCTATGGCCGATTCAGGACGGAAAGCGGATCTCAGTGAAATACCGGGAATCAAAGTCGACAAGCATAGCTCCGGCGGTGTCGGTGACAAATGCACTTTGGTCAGTTTGCCGATCGTTGCTTCTCTGGGTGTGTCGGTTGCAAAGTTGAGCGGCCGTAGCCTGGGCTTTACCGGCGGAACCTTGGACAAATTGGAGTCCATTACCGGATTCAGAACCGGACTCTCACGCGATTCTTTTGTAAAGCAGGCACAAACCATTGGAATGGTGGTTGCCGGACAGACTTCCGACCTTGCCCCGGCGGACAACCGATTATATGCGTTGCGTAATTTGACCGGCACCATCGAGTCGATTCCGCTGATTGCCTCCAGTATTATGAGCAAAAAGTTGGCGAGCGGTTGCGACAAGTTTGTTTTGAACGTGACCTGTGGCAGCGGCGCCTTCATGAAAAATATGGAAGATGCCCGTAAACTGGCTGATATCATGGTGCAGATCGGTAAACAGACCAATCATGAGGTCTATGTAATCATCTCATCTATGGACGAGCCTCTGGGCAAGGCGGTCGGCAACAGCCTGGAAGTGGTTGAGGCATACGAAACTCTTTCCGGAAAGGGCAGTGAAGCGGTTCTGGAGATATCATTGGAAATTGCCGCCGCAATGCTGGCGATGGCCGGCCGCGGCAGTCTGGAGGACTGCCTGGCTATGGCGCAAAGAGCCGTTTTGGACGGAAGAGCTCTGGCAACGTTCAAGCGCTTTGTCAGCGCTCAGGGCGGACGTCTCGATCCCCGCGGACGTCCGATTCTCAGTGAGCACGTCGGCACCCGTCGCGGCGTTCCGTCCGGGAAGACCGGAGTGATCAAGAGTATCAACACGGCCCTGGTAGGAAAAGCGGCGCAGATTTTGGGAGCGGGTCGAGAGACCAAGCAAGATCGGATTGACCCTGCGGCCGGAATTAAGGTCGAGTGCCGGGTAGGTGACAGCATTGAGAAGGGTAAGCCTTTGGCGTGGATGCACACGAACCGCAACGACATGATCGAGCCGGCTCTGAAAATTATGCTGGAGGCCTTTGAAATCGATTCCTCGGCTAAGCCCGGATCGATTAAGCCGTTGCCGTTGATTTTAGATCGAATCGGCACGATTACGAGTGAGTAGTTCATCTGAAAGACTGATTCTCGGAATTGATCCCGGCTATGCGACCACCGGTTACGGTGTCATTGCCGTAACCGGGCAGAAATTGTTGGCTGTCGACTACGGCGTGATCCGCACTTCGGCGGATCAGCGCTTTTCCGAGCGAGTCTTGGCGATATACGAGGGCGTACGCACCTTGCTGGAGCGCTTCCGGCCGGGGGAAGTTGCGCTGGAGGAATTATTCTTTGCGCGCAATACAACTACGGCTCTGGGAACGGCACAGGCGCGCGGCGTTTGTCTTCTGGCGGCCGAGCAGGCCGGCCTGATGTTGCTTGAGTATACGCCGGCACAGGTCAAAATGTCTGTTACCGGCAACGGCCGCGCCGAAAAAGTACAAGTTCAGGAGATGGTTCGCCTGCTACTTAATCTGAAGGAAATACCGAGCCCCGATGATGCTGCCGATGCCCTGGCCGTGGCAATTTGCCAGGCTCATACCGGCAGTGAATTGGGACGGGAGATTCTTGGCGGATATCAGAATCGCCGCCGGGATATGTAGGGAGAGAGAGTTATGTTCGCCTATATAGAAGGGAAATGTGTGGCGCAAAAGACCGATTCTCTGACGATAGCGGTCGGCGGAATAGGCTTCGAAATTTTTGTGCCGCGAATGTTTGGGCGAAGAGGCGAGGATTTGCGAGTTTATACCCATCTCTACGTGCGTGAAAATGAAATTTCACTCTACGGTTTTGAGTCGGAGGCGGATCGTAATCTGTTTCTCGAATTGCAAACCGTAACCGGAGTGGGGCCGAAGCTCTCTTTGGCGATTCTCGGAACACTGACGGCCGAGCAATTTGCGGCAGCGATCATTGCCGCCGACTATGATACTTTAACCTCGGTCAAGGGGCTGGGGAAAAAGGGAGCTTCGCGCTTGGTTGTGGAATTGCGGGACAAATTAGCGGCTAGCCGGGGCATTGTGGCCGGCAGTCCGGAACTTCCCCCGGGTGTCGATACCGATGCCAAAAGGGCCGAGGTTCTCGATGCGCTACGTGTCCTGGGCTTTACGGAGCGGGAGGCGGGGGCTCGTCTGCAGGCGAGTTATGATCCCGAACTCAGCCTCGAGGAGAATGTCCGCGCCGCTTTGCGTAAAAGCGATTGAGGATAGTGAAATATGCTTGAGAGTACCAGTTCGGAAAATTTAGAGTCGATCAGACGCAACGCGCGAGCGAGCGGCTTTGCCGATTTGACGGATGCCAATAAGGGTGCCTGGGATACGGATGAGCAGAGCCTGCGACCGCGCCGCTGGGAAGAGTTTTTCGGCCAGGATCGTGTGCGAAAGAATTTGGAGGTCTTTATCAAGGCGGCACGAAAGCGCGGCGAGCCTTTAGATCATGTTCTGCTCTACGGTCCGCCCGGGTTGGGCAAAACCACGCTGGCCGGCATCATTGCCAATGAACTCGGCGTCAATCTGCGTGTGACCAGCGGTCCGGCGATTGAGAGGGCGGGCGATCTGGCGGCGATATTGACCAATCTCAGTCCCCGAGATGTTCTGTTCATTGATGAGATACATCGTCTGAACACGACGGTGGAAGAGACGCTATATCCGGCGATGGAAGACTCAGTCTTGGACATCGTTATCGGGAAGGGGCCGGCGGCGCGCAGTCTGCGCATTGATTTGCCGCCTTTTACTTTGGTTGGCGCGACCACAAGGGCGGGTCTGCTGACGGCACCTTTGCGGGACCGCTTTGGAGTGATAAATCGTCTGCAGCTTTACGAGCCGGAGGAACTGAGCCAAATTTTGCGGCGCAATGCGGCACTGTTGGATATCGGCATTGAACCGGAGGCTCTGTTGAATATTGCCCGCCGCTCTCGCGGAACCCCACGAATTGCGATTCGTCTTCTGCGCCGCCTGCGCGACTTTGCCGAGGTCAAGGGGAAGGATAGGATCGATACGGAAATTGCCGACTTCGGCCTGGCCGCCCTGGAGATCGATGAGCTCGGGTTGGATGCAACTGATCGTAATATTCTCCGCCGCATGGCCGAGTATTACGCCGGGGGGCCGGTCGGACTGGAGACTCTGGCGGCGATTACCGGTGAAGATAAAACCACGCTCGAAGATGTGTATGAGCCGTATCTGATGCAGATCGGATTTCTGTCGCGCACTCCGCGCGGACGTGTTATGACTCCTTTGTCCTTCGCGCATTTGAATCTGCCCTGTCCGGATGCCCTGAAGGACTGGCAACTGACGCCGCCTTCGGATGAGGACGACATCAATATCCCGCGGATTACGGACTTTTTACCGAAAGACAACGATTATGCTTAAATTGGCTCTGCACATTTGCTGTGCCCCGTGCGCGCTGTGGCCGGTGGAAGTTTTGCAGAATCAAGGAGTGGATCTGCTGGGCGTGTTCTTCAATCCCAATATTCATCCGGCCGACGAATGGGAGCGCCGTCGCAAAGAAGTACTTAAATTAGTCCGCAAGACGGCTATCGCAATCGACATAAATCCGCGATATATGGAAGAATTTTGGCGCGAGGAATTGGATCTGCCGATGCCCGAGCGTTGTGCTTATTGTTATCGTATGCGTTTGATGTATACGGCGATAACGGCCAAAAAACACGATTGCGACGCTTTCAGCACGACCCTGCTCGTTTCTCCCTGGCAAAATCGCGAACTGATTTTGCGCGAGGCAGATGTCGTTCAGGAGTTTCTGCAAATTCCGTTTATTCCTTATGACTTCCGTCCCGGTTATCGTCGCGGGCAGGCGCGCGCCAAGCAATTGAATATGTACCGCCAGAAATATTGTGCCTGCATTCATTCACTGAACGAGCGAAAGGAAGAATCGGTTTGAGCAGCTGGTTGAGATGGGAAATTCCTCCGGAGTTTGTACGTAAGGCAGAAGAGATTGAGGCGGAAGTTCGTCCGTATTTTGAGCGGGTGGCGGCAATTCGTGAATATAATCAGCTGAAGGTTCTGGCGGCTATGCAGGAGGCGAATATTAGCGAGAGCTTCTTCGGCGGTACGACCGGATACGGATACGACGACAGCGGTCGCGCCAGGTTGGAAAGAGCCTATGCACATGCTTTCGGTGCCGAGGCGGCGTTAGTTCGTCCGCAGATCAGCACGGGAACTCACGCGCTGGCTGTGGCTCTTTTTGCCATTACGCGGCCGGGGTATAAAATTCTTTCCGTGACTGGGGCACCATACGACACTCTGCATGACGTGATCGGAATCAGACGTGACGACCGTACCCGTGAGCATCGTCTCAAGCTGGAAATGCGCGGTCTGCGCAGGAGTGTAACAGAGGTTAGCTCCGGACTGCGGGAGAAAGCGCCGCTTACCCCGGGATCGCTACGGGACTGGGGTGTAGATTATGAACAGGTCGATTTGTTGCCGGACGGGAATTTGGATTTTTCCGCTATTGAGGCGGCTCTCTCCGAACGGCCGGAAGTTGTTTTTGTCCAACGTTCACGCGGTTATCATGACCGCCCTGCTGTAACAATCGATGTGATGCGCGAATTGGTTTGTCTGATACGCCGTTGTTCGCCCGATTCTATCATATTTGTCGATAACTGCTACGGTGAATTTGTCGAGCGTGCCGAGCCCACCGAAGTGGGAGTCGATCTTTGTGCCGGTTCTTTGAATAAAAATCCCGGTGGTGGACGCGCCGTAACGGGCGGATACATTGTCGGTCGGCGCGATTTGGTTTTGGCCGCTTCTAATCGTCTCTATGCCCCGGGCTTGGGACGGGCGGTCGGTCCCTCATTGGGTACGACCAGAGATTTTTCTCAAGGCCTGTATTTGGCGCCGCAGGTCGTCGCGGAAGCGATTAAAGGGATGATTTTCGCCTCGGCTTTTTTTCGTTCCCTGGGCTGGCATACCAACCCGGCTCCCGATGCTGTCCGAGCCGATATAATTCAAAGCATTGAGTGCGGTAGTCGGGAAAGGTTGATTGCTCTCTGCCAGGCGGTACAGGCGGCTTCGCCGGTCGACAGCTTCGTGGTGCCGGTGCCGGGTTCGATGCCCGGATATGATTGCGAGATTATTATGGCGGCGGGCAGCTTCACCCAAGGCTCATCGATTGAGCTAAGTGCGGACGGTCCTTTGCGTCCGCCGTATATCGCCTACATGCAGGGCGGTCTGGCATATGAGCAGGTTAAGCTGGCTGTTTTGCTGACCCACAAGGCATTGACTTCCGAGAGCTAGCTCGTCGACGGCAACGAGGCGTCTAAAATAGTATAATACGCGATAATTATTGGGAGATAAAGGCGGAGTGAGAAGACAGGGACGAAAATCCGAATCCGACAAGCCGGTTCCGAGAGCCCGAAAGGGATCCCGGAATGATTCCGCCGTCGTATATCGCGAACCGGTAAGTGTTGTTCCAAATGCGTCGCGCCGCTCCGAGCCGAGTCGCGGACGTCGTGTTGCCGCTTCACCGGGTACACGCCCTTCTGAGCCGAGTAGCGAACGTCGTACCGCCGCATCTCCGGGTGTGCGCCCTCCGGAGTTAGGTTGGAATCGTCGTGTCGCCGCTCCGCCGGGCATGCGTCCTCCCGAGCCGAGTCGCGGACGTCGTGTTGCCGCTTCACCCGATATGCGCCCTCCCGAGCCGAGCCGGAAGCGTCGTGCCGCCGCTTCACCCGATATGCGCCCTCCCGAGTCGAGCCGGGATCGTCGTTCCGTCGTAGCTTCCGCTGTGCGCCGCCGGAAGAGCCCGCCCACCGGACGTTCCGCTCCGCATCTTTCACCCCATCAAAGCACACTGCAGAGACGTAGAAAGATCAGACGCCGCTTACTGTGGAATCGAGTCAGAGCTTTTCTTACTTCCGCCTTTATTGTAGTGATTCTTGCCGGAACCATCCTTACGGTCGGCAAGATTTTCAGCGAAGTCAGATCACGCCCGATATTAGCTTTTGTAAGTAACGGTGAGATAGAGGAGGCTTTGAAGCTTAGCGGTTATATTGTTCGCTCCGAGATTTTGATAACGGCTCCTCAGGCCGGTTATGTACAACCGGCGGTGCCTGAAGGAACCCGTTTGGCTTACGGTCAGGAGGCAGCCTTAATGCTACCGGAACGGGGTATCGCTCAGATGGAGCAATATAACGATTTGCGGCGGCAGATTGATCAGCGCAGGTTAGATTTGCTGGATCAGCAAAGCGCGGGTGAGGTTCTGCGCCGTTATGATCAGGCCGATATAAAGCTCCAGGATCCGATCGCGGCACTGCAACGCCAGGCAATGAAGGGTCAGCTGCGGGAATTGGAAGCGCCGCAGGCGGCGATTGAACTGGTACTGGATCAGCGTGAGGCGGATCTGGAGAAAATCGATTTCGGTGATGAAATATTGTCCGAGTTACACCACAGCGCTGATGTGCTCCGGAGACAAATTCGCGAACAATCGGCAGGGGTTTTGACGACAATTCCGGGTGTTGTTTCTTTTCACAGTGACGGAAATGAAGCAAAAGTAGATTTTGCCGGAATCAACGAGTTGCCTACGGCGGATCTTCTCGGTGTGTTGGAGAAGGAGCCCGAGTTTATCAACTTGGCGGATCAAACCGTCGAACGGGAGGAACCGGTCTGTCGTATCGTTGATTCCGCACAGCAATATTTCGTTTTCGTCCTGCCGTCCTCCTATGCCGGACTGGCCTCTTGCCCGGGAGAGCCGACCCCGAGTCCGGGTGAAAATACCGAGTTGGCGCCATTGCGTCACGGTGTACGTCTGAGTCTGTTTTTACCGGGACAATTGCAACAGATCAACGATGCTCTGATTACGCGGCTGGAACGCCTGCCGGATCAGCGGATTTTGTTGGTCTGCCGGACTTTACACGGTATGGAAAGCCTTTTGAATCGTCGCACCGTGGAGGCAGATCTGGTGCTGAGGCGCAGATCCGGACTCATGGTTCCGTTGTCATCGATACTGCGCGGCGATAAGGACAGCAAAGTTGGCGAAATCATGGTAGTGCGTAGCGGAAGTATCGTGCGGGTACCGGTTGAAATCAAGCTCAGCAATGATAACTCGGCAATTATTGTTTGCACCGATGAGAAAAACAAGGTAGAGAGCGGTAATGTAGTGGTGACTAATCCGGAAAACGTAAAAGAAGGAGAACCTCTCAGGTAATAAATATTCGCGGAATGACTGAAACATTAAAAGAACGCTACGGCAAGGTGAGAGAAAAGATTGCGGAATGCTGTCGAGCGGCCGGACGCAACGAAGAAGAAATTAATTTGATAGTCGTAACCAAATTTCACAGTTGCGCGGAAATTGCGGCGCTGTTAGATTTGGGGCATGTGAAAGTGGGGGAGAATCGGGCGCAGGAGCTGGTCGAAAAACATACAGCTTTACAAGGATATGACCCCGAACCGGAATGGCACTTTATCGGCAGTCTGCAGACCAATAAGGTGCGCCAGGTCGTCGGTAGGACGGTACTGATTCACTCGGTTGACAGTCTTCGACTGGCACGTCAAATCGCAAATCGCAGCAAACGTATGGGGCTTACGCAGGAGGTGCTCCTGCAGGTTAATATCTCTGGTGAGGCTACGAAGTTCGGCTTTGCTCCGCAGGAACTGGTAGCACTTTGGCCGGAGCTTTTGATGTTGGAGAATATCCGCTACCGCGGACTAATGACGATGGCGCCGCTCGGTGCGAGCGAGATGGAGGCGGAGAAAATTTTTACGGCCACGGCGGAATTGCTGAAGCGTCTGCGGGCGGATATTGCCGACTCAGCCAAACGACTGAACTTTACCGTACTTTCAATGGGCATGAGCCAGGATTACCCGGCGGCGATCCGCGCCGGGGCAACACATTTGCGGATCGGGACAGCGATTATGGGAGAACGCGTCTGATTACCAGGCTAATATTCGCTTACACTTCGGTTACAATCTTGAAATGTAATACTTTTGATACACATTAGTGTATCTCTTTGTCTTTCCGTTGTTTGGGGCACAGCCTATAATCAACCAAGAACTGTTTCTATATTCACAGATATAGAAATTTGACTTGGAGGGATAACTATGGCCGGCATTTTTTCCGCCTTTATAAACAAGTTGCGTTCCTATCCGCGGAACGATTTGGAGTATTACGACGAGCAGGATTCGTACTACGAAGAATATGACGATTCTTATGACGAAACCGCCGAACCAGCGGAGCAGGTTCGTCCGAATCCGTCCCGTCGTCAGTCGGGGAAGGTGATGAACATGAACAACCCGCAACGCCAGGTCAATCAGCAGGTGATTATTATAAAGCCGGCATCAATGTATGACGCTCAGACCGTCTGTGACCACATCCGTAGCGGTCGTACGGTAATTTGTAATTTTGAAGGAGTAGACCAGTCTGCGGCGCAGCATGTCGTCGATTTCCTGACCGGAGCGACCTATGCTCTGGATGGATTCATCCAGGCGGTTTCTAATTTTATCTTTATTATGGCGCCGCGCGGAGTTTCACTGTTGTCGAATGACGGCGCCAAGACCGATGAGACGGACGTTATTCGGCGGGTTGCCGGGCGCTAAAAACGTTACTCCGGAAAGCCGATGCATTTAAGCTCCCGGCGTTGAACCGGTTAAAACGGCCTAGCCGGGCAATAGGGTGGACATAAATCCACCCTTTTAGTATATTGATGGCGTTATCGTCAGTTAGTGTTTGGAGGCAAAATTACGTAAGCCATGCCAGGGCAAGATGAATTCAAAAATTCCGATCGAATTTTGACCGTTACCGTGCCCGCCTTTAATACCGCCTCCTGGTTGTCTTCCTGTCTTGATTCCTTGTTGCTTCCCGACGCCGGAAATGATCTTGAAGTGATAATTGTCAATGACGGTTCGACCGACGCCACTCGGCAAATTGCCGAGCAATATGTCGTTGCCCATCCGGAAACCTTTCGCCTGATTGACCAGGAGAACGGTGGTTACGGCGCAGCAGTTAGCAGCGGGCTGGCAACGGCATCCGGACGGTATTTCTATGTTCTTGACAGCGATGACAGGTTAGATTCAGCTGCTCTGCTCGAATTGCTGACGGAAATTAGCGCCGACCTAGCCGCTACGCAGGATATCGATCTATACATCACCAACACAGTTTATGAGAATGCCTTTCGCGGTAAGCGTCGCCGTATGCATTTTCGCGGCATGATTCCGACCGATCGAGTTTTTTCTTGGGAAGCTGTCCGTTTCACTTCTCCGTCTAAATTTCTCAGTTTTCATTGTTTGACATACAATACTGATATCCTGCGGGCGGCGGATATTGTCCTGCCGAGACATATATCCTATGTCGACAATTTGCTGGCCTGGCTGCCTTTGCCCGCCTGCGGCCGCTTGCGCTACCTGGATCTGGATCTTTACCGATATTCGATCGGACGCTCCGACCAGTCAATCAATCCGCGGATTTTGGTCTCCAGGATCGATCAACATCTGGCGATTAATTGCCAAATGATTGAGTGTATGGACTTTTCCGATCCGCGGATAAGTCCGGCTCTACGTCGTTATCTTCTACGCTATCTGGCTATGATTTGCGCGATTTCAACAATCCATTTAGCCTTGGCTGATACTACCGAGGCGGAGCTTAAACGCCGGGATTTTTGGAGCCGGATTCGGGAATCCCGTCCGCGATTGTATCGCCGCCTGCGCTATCATCTGACGGTCTGGCCGGTCAATCTTCCCGGACGCTTCGGTCGCTTTATAGCCCGCTGCCTCTATCGTCTGACGCGGTACTTCTATCATTTTGCTTAGATAGGATTTATATGAGTAAAACAGAGACGAATAAGGAAAATAGGATTGTCGCAGCGGTTGAAAGACCGTCGAGACAGCGTATAGTTGAGCTGGATGCTGCTCGCGGCTTTGCCGTCATTATGATGATTCTGCATCATTTTATTTTTGATTTGCGCTATGTCTTCGACTTGCCTGTTTTTGCTTTCCAGGACAGCGAATGGTTTATATATGTCCTGCGTGCGCCTTTTTTAGCTCTGTTTTTGATGGTCTCCGGCATCAGTTCAAATTTTTCACGGAGTAATTTACGCCGCGGCATAAAGCTATTGTTCTTCGCACTTTCGTTGACCGTTATCACGCTCCTGATGCGTAATTTTATGACTCCGATTTATTTTAATGTCCTGCATGTACTGGCGCTTTCTATAATAATCTATACCCTTACCGAACGAGTGTCGGATCCAAGGCGTCGCTCGGCCTGTCTAATCATGTCAGCGTCGTTGGCTTTTCTGATCGGTACCGTTTTCCTCCAACTTTCCGCCGCGGTACCGTCTTGGCTCCTACCCTTAAATCCGCATGCCGCCGCCGAAGTTGAAATGGCTGACTATTTGCCGTTTTTCCCCTGGTCAGGCTTCTTCTTCCTTGGAGCAGTGCTGGGTTCACTTCTGTATCCGAAGCCGCTTACGCTCTTTCCGAAGTTGCCGCGCGCCCTTGCCCTTCTGCTGAAGCCGTTCAGTTTTGTTGGGCGTCACGCAATTTACTTCTATATCTTCCACCAGCCGTTTCTCTTGGCGTGTCTCTACGGTTTGAGAATATTGGGCCTGTTGTGATACCCTGAGCCGTAACTATTTTAGAGACGGGGAATTTTTTATGAAAAAAGTTCGCGGCATGTTGTTCGACCTGGACGGAACCTTGTTCTACACGCTTAAGGATTTGGCTGTTTGTATGAATCTGGGTCTAAGGGAGGCGGGTTTGTATGACCTCCCGGTCGATTCATACCGAGAGATTGTCGGCGGCGGAATCAGGGAGATGGGACAGAAAGCGATTGCGACTGAACTTCTCTATCACCGGGAGAGAATTCTTGCCGTAACAGAGGCTGATCCATCTGCCTGGTCGGGCATATTTACTCCCGAAGTCTTGGCCGGCGCTTTGCCGCCCGCGGATCACCCCCTGATAACCGCAATTCTCAAAGATTTTCATGAAGCGTACGATGCCGACCCGATCGCCCACACATATCCGTACGAGGGGATAACCGATCTGCTCGATTATTGCGTGGCAAACGGCTTCAAGATCGGCGTTGTTTCCAATAAAGACGAGTACTTTACCGTGCCGATTGTCCGGGAATTGCTGCCGCAGTATAATTGGGACGTCATTCTCGGGGTGCGTCCCGGCCTGCCGCCGAAACCGGATCCGGCTATGGCATTGTCGGCTGCCGCCGGCTGGCACCTGCAACCTGAGCAGATCGCTCTGCTCGGTGATACCGGCACCGATATGACTTGCGCGCGCGCCGCCGGTCAACGTGCTTGGGCTGCCGGTTGGGGCTATCGTCCCGAAAGCGAGTTGCGCTCAGCCGGAGCGGAAATGTTTTTTGTTAAACCCACGGATATTCTTACTTATCTCAAACGGGAGGAAGAGACGGAGTAATGAGGCTCTTTTCACGCGGACAAAAGGTCGTATACAACGATTGCCCCCGGCGCTCTTCGCTTTGGCGTCGCCTTGTGTGGTGGGGTTTGCTCCCGGCCGCGCTGACGGTCGGGCTTTATCTGCTTTGCGTCCGTGATCCCCATTCCGCGGAGTTCTACAGTCGAAGTATTTTCCCGATTTTGACCTGGCCGATGCGCAAGTTCACCGATCTGTTTTCTTTTTCGCTGACGCAACTTCTGCTGTTTATCGCCGTTCCTCTGTTGCTGGCCGCCCTGATCTGGTTTATCTGGCGTCTAATTGTCCGACCGGGTCGCTGGCGTGCCGTTCTTACGGCGGCAGTCAATATCATTATCATTGCGGCCTGGGCAGCACTGTTATTTATGCTGACTCACGGCATCAACTACCATCGGCACTCCTTGTCGGCGATCATGAACTTACATACTCAACCCTACGGTACGGAAGAACTGGTTGCTACGGCTGATTGGCTGGTCGGCGAGCTCAACGAAGTTGCGGCTCTGGCGCCACGCGATGAGGAGGGAGTTTTCCGTCCGAACGACAGTTGCGAGGCTACTTTTGAGCGTGCCGGGGCGATTTTTGACAACTTGGCTAAGAGCTATCCGGAGTTGGGTATCCGCGGTGTCGGACGTCCCAAATCCGTTTGGCTTTCGCACTATTGGTCGTATACTGGTATAGCTGGCATGTATTTTCCTTACTTTGTCGAGCCTAACCTGAATGTTGACGCACCTGAGTCCGGTTTATTATTCTCGACGCTTCATGAATTGGCGCATACTGCCGGTTATGCTCGAGAAGACGAGGCGAATTTTCTGGCTTTCCTGGCCGGACACTGCTCCGATGATGACGAATACAAGTATTCAGCCTATGTGCAGATGTTCTCCCTTGTCGGGCATCAATTAAATGCGCGGGATGCCGATGCCTATAAGGAAGTTGCCGGCAGGATCCACTCCGGAGTATGGGTCGATTATCGAAATCAGAACATCTATTGGGATCAGTTTAAGGGTAAAGTTCAGGAGATATCAAATAAAGTTAACGATACGTATCTCAAAGTGCAAAAGCAGGAAAAGGGCGTGCAGAGCTACGGCGAAGCTGTGGATCTGCTGATTGCCTGGTATTTGAGCGAATCGGCCACATCCGAGAGCGGAAAGTAGGGAAGAGTGACAAACGGGCGGAAAATCGAGGTGTTTCACAACCCGGCATTGCAAAATGCTCGGCGGAAAGCGCCGTTTGTCAATATTGCTTTAATCGGCATGCCCGGATCCGGCAAAAGTACGATCGGGCGCGGATTGGCGCGGCGGATGGATGGTTGGCGGAGTGTTGACACCGACGAACTGTTGACTTTGCGAGCCGGACAAACGCTTGAGAATCTGAATAGGTTTCTGCTCCCCGAGGCCTTTTTGGATATTGAGGAGGCAACGATACTTGATTTGAACGGCAGGGGTAATATCTGGTCGACAGGCGGCTCTGTTATTTATCGTTCCGGGGCGATGGAGCATTTGCGGGAATTGGCGCTACTGATCTATCTGGAAGTGGATTATGAAGTACTGGCGCAAAGGGTCGGAAATCCGGCACATCGCGGTGTTGTGTTGCCGAACGGACAGAGTTTTGAGAAGCTCTATGCCGAGCGGACGCCGCTGTATAGGGAATTTGCCGATCTGACAATTAATACAAGTTCTCTGACGGCACGAACAACGGTCGACGAGCTCTTACCGCATCTGAACCGCCTGGTGTGAAAGGAGGGTCTCTTTGATAAGGAAAGAAAATCTGCTTGCTTTTAGTGTTTTGCTTATCACGGTATTGCTGTCGGTCTCCGGCTGTACTTTTACTTTTCACTCGGAGCGCACTTTGGATAGTGTGCTGACGATACCATCCGAGACAACGGATGAGACGACAACGACGGAACCGTCGACTTTGCCAAGTACGACCTCAACTACGGAGCCGCAGCCGGGCTCGGAAACGACTGCCGATCCGAGTAAGACGGACGAAACTTTTGTGATAACGGAGTCAGGGAGCTCGGAGACCGAACCGCGACAGACAGAAGAGTCGGATCCGACGATACCGCCGAGCGTTACACCATCAACCATATCGACGGAAGAAGAGACGACACCGTCCGCGGATATTATCGAGGAAACAACTGACGATCCGGATATAACTCCGACGACTACGATCTTAAGCTATCGGGTACGCTTCTTTGTACAGGGCAAGGAGATCCATTCTGTTCACGTAACACCGGGGTCTTCCGTTTTGCCGCCGCCGGCCCCGAAAATTCCCGGCAGGATTTTTGTTGCCTGGACCAATGAGTCGCGTCTGAGGCGCGTAACCCAGGATCTGGATGTGCAGGCGATTTACAACTATGTGCAGATAAAGGTAACGGTGCGGACTCAGGTTACGACTAATGTCACCGCAAGCTATGAGGAACATAAATTTTTGATCGATTATGGCTCCGATTTTCTGCCGCCTAAAGAATTGGAGACTCCGCCCTTCGGAATGGTATTTACCGCCTGGCGCGGCAACCA
Organism: Clostridiaceae bacterium; assembly: GCA_012800655.1. Taxonomy (GTDB): domain Bacteria; phylum Bacillota; class Clostridia; order Saccharofermentanales; family Fastidiosipilaceae; genus JAAZIX01. The sequence goes on from JAAZIX010000073.1 coordinate 19,343, forward strand.
AAGCGAACTGATTAGCGATACCGTTATTACCGCCGAGTATAAACAGGATCCCAAAGCAATTGCCATCGTATTGTCGAGCGGTCGGAAGGTTTTGGGCTATCCGGATCCCGACTTGGCCGGCGATTTTCTAGCGTTGCTGAATTATCGCCGTCTCGAACGGGGATTGGATACTCTGGAGACTGCGGAAACTCAACGACAGGCGGCTCTGGCCCGTGCTTTGGAACTCAGTGTAAATTTTTCGCATATTCGCCCCGACGGCGACAGCTACTGGACAGCCTATAATTTAAAGACGACCAGTAGCATGTCGGAGAATATTCTCTACGGCACGGATGACCCTGAAGCGGCTTTCGAGTATTGGAATAATCTGACCGGTCATCGTGAAAACATGTTCGGTTCTTACGACAGTACGATTGTTGCCGTAGTTCGCGGTGAAAAATACCATTACTGGGTTCAGGGCTTCTTTTCCGACTAGATAATGATATAATGTACAATGACGCGATAGGCGGCCTGAAGGGTAGCCTGAATATAAATCGCAGATAGAAAGAGGTTTGACAAGTGGCAGTTGTAACGACTAAAGAAATGTTCAGAAAGGCATACGACGGCGGATACGCGATCGGAGCGTTCAATGTAAATAATATGGAGATAATTCAGGGAATTACGGAGGCGGCCGCTGAGCTGAATTCGCCGCTGATCCTGCAGATTTCCAAAGGCGCGCGCAAATACGCCAAACATACATACCTTATGAAACTGATTGAGGCTGCGGTTATCGAGACAGATCTGCCGATTGCGGTTCATCTCGATCACGGTGACTCGTTTGAATTGTGCAAGCAATGCGTCGACGGTGGTTTTTCCTCCGTTATGATCGACGGCTCTCATCTTCCTTTTGAAGAGAATGTCGCTCTGACCAGGCGGGTGGTTGAATATGCTCATTCCAAAGGCGTGGTTGTCGAAGGGGAGCTCGGTCGTCTGGAAGGCATTGAGGAGCATGTTTCCGTCAGTGCGGAAGATGCATCCTATACCCAGCCCGAGCAAGTAGAAGAGTTCGTTGATCGCACTGGTGTGGACTCCTTGGCGATCGCCATCGGTACCAGCCACGGCGCCTATAAATATAAGCCCGGCCAGACCCCGCTTCTGCGCTTTGATATTCTGGATGAGGTCGTGCGTCGTCTGCCCGGCTTCCCGATCGTCCTGCACGGAGCCAGCACGGTTCTGCCGGAGTTTGTCGAGCTGATCAATAAGTACGGCGGCAAAATGCCCGATGCCATCGGTGTCCCGGAGGATCTGTTGCGGCGGGCGGCACAAGGCGCGGTCTGCAAAATCAATATCGATACCGACCTGCGCATGGCGATGACCGCTTCGATTCGTCAGTACTTTGCCGAAAACCCGAGCCATTTCGATCCGCGTCAGTATCTCGGTCCGGCGCGCGAAAACATCA
>JAAZIX010000074.1 GCA_012800655.1 Clostridiaceae bacterium
AGGGCAGCGAGCCCGACTTTACCCGCGGCACCCTGGAAGGCGATATTTGTCCCGGGGACATTAGCCTATACCGTCTGCAGTGTGACAGTAATGGAGACCTGCGCGCCTACGTAGCCGAGGGAGAAGTCCTCGACGTGCCGACCCGTTCTTTTGGCGGTATCGGCATATTTGCCATCCGCGAAATGGGTCGTTTTTACCGTCATGTGTTGATTGAGAAGCGTTATCCTCACCACAGCGCGGTGGTCTTCGGCCATCATGGCAAGGCTTTGTATGAGGTGTTCAAATATCTGGGTATCGGAGATATCGCCTATAATCGACCCGCAGACCGGCTGTACCCGACGGAGAATCCGTTTAAGTAGAGCTGCTTATCTAACTTTCAACTTTTTGTTATGTCGCGGCTTGCGGGGTGGCTTCCGATATTTGTGCAAGAAAGTATGCGATATATATTTTGTCGATATCTGTATACTTTGAGGACGTTAGCAAATAATGCTTTGTGAAAGTCGAGGTGGAAGTATGTCACAAGAACGATCAGCACAACAGAAGGCGGCGACCTATGCCGAACTCAAGGCGCGCGGACGGGAAGCCTTTGCCTCTGCCGCACAAATGCCCCAGAGCTATGTTGATGCCGAGATCATACCGATTTGCTATCATCCGCAGGATGACTGGAGCTATTACGGATGGCCCAGTATTGCGCGCGATAGCACGGGTAAATTGATTATCGTTTGCTCAGGGAATCGTCGCTATCACGTCGATCCCTGGGGTAAAGTAGTGATTATGTATGGAAACGAACGTGATTTGACCCAGTGGACGAAACCGCGGATCATATTCAATTCTCCTTTCGATGATCGCGATGCCGGAATTCTGCTCCTGGATGATCAGACTTATTTGGTGAGTAGCTTCAGTCTCGATATCGGCAAGTATGCAGCCGGCAGAAGTTTGGAAGAGAGTTTGGGTCTGAGTGCGAAAGATGCGGCTGAGGCTTATGCCGCGATTGCTAAACAACCGACGGAGTTGTCCAGCCACTATCTCGGTTCCTGGCATACGTTCAGTGCAGATGGCGGAGAGACCTGGTCGGAGCAAATTCCCTCGCCTTTGACAACGCCGCACGGCCCGATCAGATTGCGCAACGGACGGCTGTTCTATTTCGGGAAATTGATGTTTATCTCCGACAGCGGAACCAAGCCGGAGAAGCCGATAATGGGCGCTGTCAGCGACAATCGGGGCTTGTCCTGGCGTTTACTGGGCCCGGTACCCATGCCGACGGGCATCATCGGCGAAAATGTACACGAGCCATATGCCATTGAACTGGCGGACGGCAAGATGCTCGGCTTTATTCGCTTGCAGATGCGAAAGCTGGATGAACCTGCCCTGCGCTTTACTATTATGCAGACGGAATCGACGGATGGTGGCTTGAATTGGAGCGAGGCTAAACTCCTTGGCTGTGACGGTTCACCGCCGCACATCATCCAGCACAGTAGCGGTACCCTGGTACTGGTCTTTGGTTGCCGCACTGCCGGGCGCTACGGCATTCGTGCCTGGATATCGGAGGATGATGGCCAGACATGGGAGCGGGAGGTTATCCTGTGTGAAGATGCTCCATCGTTGGATCTCGGTTATCCGCAGACCGTTGAACTTGCGGACGGCAGTCTGTTTACGATCTGGTATGGCCAATTGAATCCCGGCGAGCGTTGCTCCATTCTGGGGAAAAATTGGAGGCTGTAAGTACGGTTGCGAGACAGTAAGGACTACCGTAAGACGGCAAATTAGTCAGTTAAACACGCGGGGTGTGAGTCTGAGGAAAATACTTGTGCCCCGTGTGTTTTTTGTCGCCGGGCAGTTCCGTTAAGTTGGTTTTTAGCGGACGATGATGTAGAATTTGAGCCGAAGACAGGGTGCCGTCGATATCAGCAGGATGCCTTGCGTGACTTGTAATTTGAGGAAAGGGGAACTGTAAAGTGAATCCTAGGGCAGGGTCAGAATCACAGGTTGTGGAATGGAAAAAGCAGTGGAACGATGAGTGGTTAAATTGGATTTGCGGCTTTGCCAATAGTGTTGGCGGAACATTGATTATTGGCAAAGATGATTACGGAGAAGCTGTCGGCGTAGCC
>JAAZIX010000075.1 GCA_012800655.1 Clostridiaceae bacterium
CGCCCATTCCGAGCCCTACGGCAGCAGTTCCTCCTACGGTGCGCGCAACCCCGGGAGCATACTGGTTCCGGCTCTGGGCGGCTTCGAAGACGTCGAGATCGAAATCTCGAACGAATCCTTCTGATCCGGCGACCCGCTGTGGCTATCCGTTATATGACTCGGTGGCTCGCTGCGCCGTTATATGACTCGGTGGCTCGCTGCGCCGTTACATGACTCGGTGGCTCGCTGTGCCGTCACATGACCCGGTAGCCAGCCGCGAACGCCTATTATCCGACCCAGTAGCCGCCGTGTTAGCGTAATTAAGGAGACCTTATGGCCAATATCGTTTTTTATTCACTCTCCCCGGCTCTGCGCATGCAGCGCCGTCTCCGGGTGATCCTGCCCGACTCGCGCCGCAACGACACGAACCTGCCCTGGCTCCTGCTCCTGCACAGTGCCGGGGCGGACGGTTCCCGCTGGCTACGCATGACCCGCGCCGAGTACTACGCCGAGGCTAAGGGAATCGCCCTCGTTCTGTCCGACGGCGACAACGGCTACTACACTGATATGTATCACGGCTATGCGTACTATACGTATCTCACCGAAGATGTCGAAGCCGACGTTCTGCGCAATTTCCCCAGTCTCAGTCGCGACCCGCAGCGGCGTTATGTCGCGGGCTTTGAGATAGGCGGCTTCGGCGCCCTCAAGTACGCGCTGGATTTTCCCGACCGCTTCCGGGCGGCAGGCTCCTTCGCCGGAGGATTGGATCCGCAGTCGCTTGATCCGGACTACTGCGTCCTGGCCTTCGGTTCCTACAAGCAGGCATGGCAGACAGAGAACGATTTGTTCAACTGTCTGCGTACCGCACTCACGGACGATGCGCGGCTCCCCGACCTCTATTTCTCCCGCAGACAGCAGGATTACCTGTACACCGTTACGGATCAAGCTACCGTTTCAGATCGCGTTACGGATCCGGATTGCGTTACGAACCCAAATTATGCCGCGGCTCGAGATGGCGACGTAGCCTCAGACAGCGCTATGACTTCCGGCCACACAATCAGAGTCGGCCGCCTCAATTTCAACTCCGCCGATCCCTGGTCGTTCGCGGATCGGAGCTTGGCCTGGTTCCTGGATCGGATTTGTCCCGACCGGGCGCGACTATTCACACCGTCCGCCGACTTCGCGGAATGGGACCCGACCGTCACTATGTCCGCTGCCTCTCCCGCCGCCGACAACTCGGCAATTAGCCTTCCGGATAGTCTGGCAAAGGAATAAGGAGATCTCCCATGTCATATTTGCAACTGTCACTTTATTCCGAGACTTTGCGCCTGGAGACAACTGTTCAGGTAATTCTCGCCGCCGACCCCGCTGCCTCGCCCTGCCTGCTTCTCCTCCACGGTGCCAGCGACGACGATACCATGTGGCTACGCCGCACCTCGGTTGAGCGCTACGCCGACCGCTACGGCATCTCTGTGGTTATGCCGAACGGCTATCGGAGCTGCTACACCGACATGCGTCGCGGCCCGGCCGTTGAGACCTACCTGATACACGAGCTCCCAGATTTTCTCCGCCGCCATCTGGGCCTGCCGACATCGCGCGAACTCAACTTTATTGCCGGCCTCTCGATGGGCGGCTACGGTGCGCTCCGTCTGGGACTGCGCCATCCGGAGCGATTCAACGCGATCGGCTGTTTTTCCTCTGGCAATCTGCTCTTTGATCCCATGTTTAGACCGGGAACTTCTGACCCTTACGGATGGGTCAGTCTGGTCTTGGGGGAAGACGTTGACAATCCCTCTTCGAAAAGGGATCCAGACTTTGATTTATTTGAGATTTTGGCCGCAATTCCCGCCGACGCGCCCTTTCCTCGCGTCTACATGGCCTGCGGACGCGATGACTATCTGCTTAACTGCTCCCGCATAACCGCCGAACGACTGGCGGCACATCCGACTTTGCCGTTCTACTACGAAGAAAGCCACGGCGCGCACGACTGGAATTTCTGGGATCGTTACATCAAACATTTTCTGGACTGGTATACTGACACGGAGAAAACATTAACGGAAACAACAACCGACTAGGAGGCAATATATGCGCATCGGAATCATCGGCATGGGACAAATGGGCGGCGCCATCGCGCGCGGCCTGATCAATCACGGCGGGGTCGCGCCGGACAATATTATCGCTAATTCACTGGATACGGAGGTTTTCCTGGCCGCGGCGGCGGATCTCGGCATCACGCCCGAGTTCGACTCGCACGCTCTGGTCGCGGCGGCCGACTGTGTACTCCTTGCGGTTAAGCCCTCTCAGGCCGAAGCAGTTCTCTCCGCCCCGGTGCCGGACGGTACGACGCCGCTCTCGGCTCTGCTCGCCGGCAAAATGCTCGTCTCCATATTGTTCGGACGCCATGCGGCCGAACTCCGCGCCCTGCTCCCCGCCGACTGTCGCCTGGTCTGTGCCATACCCAACATGCCCGTCTCCGTCGGAGCCGGAATGTGGGTTTGCGAGGACGACCCCGCCCTCGCCACCGCCGACCGGGAGCAATTCGCCGCCGTCTTCGGCAAAATCGGGCAGATCGAATATGTTCCGACTCAACTGATGGGCGTCGCCGGCACTTTGACCTCCTGCGGCCCCGCCTTCGTCGCCCTCTTCCACGAAGCCCTCGGTGACGCCGGTGTCCGCTACGGCCTCTCCCGCGCCCAGGCCTACCGCCTCGGCGCTCAGCTTCTCGCCGGCTACGGCACCCTGACCGGCGCAACCGCCGCCCACCCGGGCGTGCTCAAGGACCGGGTCTGTTCACCGGGTGGCACCACCATCCGCGGCGTGATCGCTCTCGAGGAAAACGGCTTCCGTGCGGCCGTCATCGACGCTTTCCGCGCTATTTTAGAGAAGTAGTAGGAGAATTCACCGGATCATCCGGAGATTTTGCAGGTAGTTAACCAGCGGATTATTCGGCGACCACCTTCTCACAAAGCTGTTCCAGCGGACAGCCCGCGCAGTCCATCTTCTTTTTGCAATGCTCCTTGCCGTTTTGCACGATAAGGGCGTGGAAATGGTTGTATAGCGTTGCGTCGCGGGGAAGGCCGGCTTCGCAAAAACTCTTCACTTCCATATAGGTCTTACCGGCCTCGATCGGGTAACGCCCGAAGAACCTCATCGTATAGGCGTCCACCACAAAAGACGGCAGGTCGAAAGCGTAGAGCAGAATGGAATCCGCCGTCTCATTGCCGACTCCCCGAACCCGCAAAAGTTCGGAACGGATCTCCGGCAAGGGGCGGCTTTTTATTAAGTCGACGTCTCCGCCATAGCTCATAAACCATTCCGTGACGGCCCTGAGATACTGCGCCTTTTGCCGGAAATAACCCGTCGGACGGATGATTTCCTGCAGATCCTCTACGGGCATGTCCAGAATCCGCTCGGGCGACAAATTGCCCTCAAACTGCTCGAGCGCTTTTTCCACGTTCGTCCATACCGTATTTTGCGTGAGAACCGCGCCAACTATTACTTCAAAAGGCGTATCGGCGGGCCACCACTGCAGATCGCCGTAGTGGGCATACAGGGTCTGATAGATTTTTTCGAGCTCTCGCATCGCGTACTTCTTTCAGTCAGAAAGCTACAAATACTTGCTCGCTTCTCTAATGCTCAATTTATCCATCTCAGCTCCGTGGGCTCCCAAAAAATTTCTTACCCACTCGGGATTCGTTTTTGAATAATCGCGCAGACTCCAGCCGATGGCCTTATTAATAAAGAATTCAGTGCTCCCCAAATTATTCACTATTATTTCTGCAAGCAACTGCGTGTTCGTCTTATCTCTTTTGTGAAGCTGATGAATAATCGCTATTCTGCGCAGCCAAAAATCCTCATCCAGTGACCATTCAAGCATTAATTCGCTTATTCTTTCATCAACAAAAGCTATGTCTCCGATAATCCCACTGAGACCGTCAATCGTATCCCACCACTGTTTCGTTTTTACATATTTCTTTATCCGCGGAACGTCATCGAATGTTAAAAAGTTTTGCATTGCTCTAAGGTAATCCACCACAAAATATTGGAACTCCCTGTGCTCATCCTCATAACACCTATCAAGCAAATCCCAATCTATTACCTTTTTCTTTTCCTCTTCTTTCAGAAACCCTCTATAAACCGCCCTTCTTTTCGGTGTCGGCAATCCGTAGAACAAAAACCGGTTCTTCATATATGCGGCCATACTTTCCGCTTTTTCACTGTCGTTGTTTTGTGCAAATAGTTCCCTGAGATCAGTATATTTAGTCATCCCAATCCGCCCCGCATTCGTCCCGCAATTTCCGATTTATCCGAATTTAATTCTACACGTAATTAGTCGTCATCGGCAACGGCCTCCAGGGTCAAGTAACCTGTTAGCTATGGCACGGCTCACACCTATTACATAATCCACTTCCGATTGATATTGTGTCGGCTGATCAGAAACAACGCCGCCGCGAAAAGAAGCAGCAGTCCGAAAGACAGAAACGGCGAAAGAACGTTCGCACCCGTGATCGCGCCGTTGAGCAGATCGGTTCCGTAAGTGAGCGGCAGGCAGTAGGAAATAGGGCGTAAAAATATCGGCAGATCGGCAAGCGGTATGAATAGTCCGCAGAGAAACAGCATCGGAAAGCGGAAAAAGTTCGAAAAGGTCTGGGCTTCGAATACCTGCTCCGCCGACACCGCGATCAGTAGCCCCAGCAGTGCCGAGGTCACGGCGATCAGCAAAACGGCGGGGATGACCACACCCCAACTCACCGCTCGCAAATCGATAAAGAAGGCGGCAAAAATCACCGGGACAAATGCGTTAAAAATTCCGAACAGAACGGTTCCGGCAATCTTCGCCAGCACCATTATGCTTAAGCTGATCGGAGCCAGCAATAATCGCTCAAACGACCTGCCGCTCCGCTCAAAAGTAATGGTGACGGCCAGCATGGAGGTTGTGCCGAACAGAACGCTCATTGAAATCAGGCCGGGCAGGAGCGTCAAAATACTTCCGCCGGGAGAGCGGATAAGCTGCATAAGTGTCCACGAAAGAGGGAAAATAATGCCCCAGCTGATATTCGGCGGCTTCAGATAATAGTTCTTTACGTCCTTCTTCAAAATATTCCAAAACGCGATCCAACTTTTCATCGGCGACCTCCCTTCTCCTTGTCCTTTTTCAGTACCGAGGAATCGATTCCGGTCAATTCGACGAATACATCTTCCAGAGAGGGCCGCAACTCCCTCGCTTCATACACATTTATTCCTCTGTCGTGAAAAAACTCCATGACCGGAAGCAAAGGAATCCGCCGCTCCGACACCATCACAAGAGATTGATCGGGCCGAACCTCAACTTTACTCCCCGCGAAACCGGCCTGCAGTTCGGCGACAAGTTCGGTGGCGAGATCTGCGGCATTTCTGTCTGTGACAAAGCGGATAGTATGTTCATGGGCGACGCTCCCCATCAATTCGGGGACGGTGCCCGACGCAACGATTTGCCCATCCGCTATAAAAGCGACACGATCACAGAGACGCTCAGCCTCTTCAATATAGTGGGTAGTGAGAAAGATGGTGACGCCCTGCTGTTTCAGCCCCACGATCATTTCGCGGATTTGGCGGGAACTCTCCACATCAATCCCCGTCGTCGGCTCATCCAGGAACAGCACCTGCGGGGAGTGGATCAGCGCCGCGGCGATGGTCAGCTTGCGACGCATCCCCTTGGAATAGGCCTTGAACGGCCGCTTGCCCGCGCCCTTCAGCCCGAACCGCTCCAAAAGCAGACGCGCCTTCGCCTCCCTCTCATTCTTACGCATCCCGTACAGAGCCGCGCAAAAACAGAGATTCTCGAACCCGTCCATTTCGTTGTAGAGATTGCTCTCATCCGGAACAATCCCCATAATCGCCCGGGCCCTCTTTATCTGCTTCTTCACATCTATGCCGCCGACCGTAATTTCTCCGGTCGTGGAACGGGACAGACCGATCATCATATTGATCGTTGACGTCTTGCCCGCTCCGTTCGGCCCCAAAAAGCCGAATATTTCACCTTTGCGGATTTCAAAGGAAATGTTGTCGACAGCGGTGAAATCACCGTACGTTTTTGTAAGATTTGTAACTTTGACCATTTCCGTGGTCTCTTTTCTTTCGTACCTTATTCTCCGGTCGCTATCCTTCGGCCGCTACCCTTCAAGCCTCCGACCTGCTCAGTCGCGATCCGTGCCGTGGCAGAACTCCCTGACCTCGTCGCTGCACGTGCCTTTCTTGGGACATTCCGGTATTTCGGCGGCGGGGCAGTCGTCGCGCTCCGCCGGCTGACAAACTCCCTGCTTGACAGCCGCCAGAGCCTCAAGTTCCTGCGCTAATTCTTGCAAAGCTGTCCGTTCCACAGCGTAGTGCATGAAATATCCGCGTTTTTCCCCGACGAGCAGGCCCGCCTCGCGTAGCACTTTCAGGTGCTGGGATACGGTCGCCTCGGTCAGCCCTAACTCGTTTGCCAATGCCCGAACACAGTAATTGTGCCGCAGAAGCAAGTTCAAAATGTTCATACGTGTTTCGTCAGCGATCGCCTTCAATGCCTTTTGTTTATCCATGAGAATTTTCCTCCTCTTTAATTAGCTGTGCGCCTAATCAAATTATAACACGCCCTTCCGATTAGGTCAACGCCTAATTAGAAGGTTTTTCCAGCACCTGCGCAAAAATATATTTGACCCTTCACAAATATGGCGTGATTATGATAAAACAACACCATTACAGCCGAAGAGATCTGAACGAACAGATTTAACAAATTGTGTATATTTCAGTTCAACTTTATTCAGAGAAAGAAAAATCAGCATCGCATGAGCAGCTACGCGCTTGTTTCCGTCAACAAAAGGATGGTTCATTACCAGTCCGCAGCAAAGTCTGCTCTTTGCTAAGACGAATCATTTTGCCAGTTCCAGGTAGGCCTGGCGATTCTTATCAATATAGCGTTTTGACAAATCCAAAACATCCTCATTTGAGGTAAGCTGCTCTTCTTCAAGCAAATTGAACTCCAATACAACATAACGAGGGGTGTTATTTTTCATAATAACAGCTACACCCTTTTCATCAACCAGTCTTGCCACTCTGGAGAAATTTTGATTTGCTTCAGTCATAGAAACAATCGTATCAGTATTAATATTCATGTCAATCACCTCCCACACATTATAATTTGCAAGTAGGATGAATACAACCTATTAAATAATCCGTTTCCTGTTTCATATTATTGCAATCCGCTAATGTGTAGGGTAAACTCCGGTTAAAATTAGCCGATTTAACTAACTAGTCGAGCAATCAAAAAAACGGAGAGTAATATTATGCGGAAGATTTCATTGAACGGCGAATACCTTTTGCGCTTTTGCGACCAGCAGGAAAACCCGGAGGGCCTTGAGGGAATGCAAACGATCCCCGCCACCGTGCCGGGCAATGTGGAAATAGACCTGATGCGCGCCGGAATCCTGCCGGACATCTTCTTCGGCAACAACATTAAGCTACTCAAGCCTTATGAGTTCTACCGCTGGCGCTACGAGCGCGAGTTCACCGCTCCCGAAATTGCGCCGGGCGAGCGCGCCTACCTTGCCTTTCAGGGCGTGGACTGTTTTGCCGCCTACTTTCTAAACGGGGAAAAATTCGCCGAGAGCGACAACGCGCTGATCGCACACCGCTTTGAGGTGACGAGTCTCCTAAAGCCCGGCGTAAACCGGCTGGCGGTAGAGCTTTCCTCTCCAATGCTGGCAGCGGCGGAGTTTTCCTACGATGCCTACAACACACACCTCGACACCAATTATGAATCGCTCCGGGTACGCAAAGCGCCATCCTGCTACGGATGGGATATCATGCCGCGAACTCTTTCCGCCGGGCTCTGGCGGAATGTGGATCTGGAGATCGAAGGTCCGAACGAAATCAAAGACCTGTTCTTTTCGGTGCGGAGTCTGAATAAAAAGAGTGCGATTCTGACCTGTGTATACAAAACCCATTCCGACGCAAAGTATTTCGCGGGCCTTCAGCTACGGATCAACGGAACCTGCGGGGAATCTTCTTTTACTGTCGTCCGCGAAATGCACTTTGTCAGCGGTCGATTTGACTTTGAAATCACAAATCCGCTACTCTGGTGGCCCAACGGCTACGGCTCGGCGAACGTATACGACGTGAAGGCGGAGCTTCTGAAGGACGGTCAAGTAGTCGCGGAATACTTTACGAGCTTTGGTGTCCGTACCGTGAAGCTCGACCGCACCGACATCACCGATTCCTACGGCGGTGAGTTTTGCTTTATTGTCAACGGCGAAAAAATCCTGTGCAAAGGCTCCAATTGGGTCCCCGCGGACGCACTGCACAGCCGCGATGCAAGCCGCTATGAAAAGATGCTGGAACTCTGGGTGGACACCGGCTGCAATATCATCCGAACATGGGGCGGCGGCGTCTACGAGGATCACTCGTTCTTCGACTTCTGCGACCGTCACGGCATCATGGTCTGGCAGGACTTTGTCATGGCCTGTGGCACCTACCCCATCGACGAAGACTTCCTGGCCGTCATCCGAAAGGAGGCGGAGGCGGTGGTGACGAAGCTGCGCAACCACCCCTCTATCATTCTATGGAGTGGTGACAACGAATGCGACTCTATGACGTTGATGATGGCCGAGCAGGATCCGAAAGACAATCGCATCACCCGGGAGGTGCTGCCTCAGGTAGTGACGCGGATCGACCCCTACCGGGAGTACCTGCCTTCCTCGCCCTATATCTCACCCGCCGTGACCGCCCATGGCCTAGACTACTATCGGATTGATCATCTGTTGCCCGAAAACCACCTTTGGGGGCCGCGCGACTATTTCAAGAGCGCATATTACACCGGTGCGCCCTGCCACTTTGTCAGCGAGACAGGGTACCACGGCTGCAACAGCCTGTCGTCGATCAGAAACTTCATCAGCCCAGACAAGCTCTGGCCCTGGCAGGATAACGACGAATGGCTGACCCATGCCGCCGAAATGACCGGTCCGGACGGCCGCTACGCCTACCGCATCAGGCTAATGGCCAATCAGATCCGCGAATTGTTCGGCTTCGAACCGGATAATTTGGAGGACTTCATCCTAGCTTCTCAAATTTCTCAGGCCGAAGCAAAAAAATTCTTCATCGAGTTAACCCGCGCCAAGAAGTGGCGGCGCACCGGCATCATCTGGTGGAACATGATCGACGGCTGGCCACAGTTCTCGGATGCGGTGGTAAGCTACGACTTTATCAAAAAGCTGGCCTACTACTACATCAAGCGCTCCCAGGCGCCGCTTTGCCTTTTTATGAGTGAGCCGGAGAACTGGCACATCAACCTGATCGCGGGCAACGACACGTTCCATTCCTATCAAGGTCACTGTCGCGCTTGGGACAGCGACACCGGCGAAACCCTGTTCGCCGGACCGTTTGAAGCGCCCGTCAATCAGTCTGCCGTGATTTCACCCATCCGTATCTCCCACGGCGACCAGCGACTGATACTGATAGAGTGGGAAGTGGGAGATAAACGCGGCGCAAACCATTACATCCTTGGCAAGCCGCCGCTGTCCTTTGAGCAATATAAAGAGTGGTTGAAGAAGATCGCTGCCCTCGACAACCTATTTGACGCGGACGCAATCGGGAAATAGAGTAAGCACCGATAACGGGCAGTAGCGCCTCTTGTCTCTGCCTTTATCCCGATTCGATTGCTTTACTTTCGTCTAAGCTGTCGGCATAATCGTATGTGCAATAGCCGTTCTATAAACACGCTTTTTTTGGGGGAGGGCAAAGTGATGACCGCGTTACTACTTGTTATTAACGCATTAATAAAAACACTAACACAATCGCTCGGAGGTCTGCTGCTACCGTTTCTTGCGGTAGTGGGCATCTTGATTGTCGTTCAAGTTGCGCTTTATCTCTATCGAAAAGACGTTTATGAAAAATCGGAATATTATGCTCTGACCAAATACCCTTACAGAACAGTGCTGAAGGACACCGGCCTGTACGGCGAGTATTTGATCTATAAGAACCTTCGCAACCTGCCCGGCGAGAAAAAGTTCCTCTTCAACAGCTATGTTCCCAAAGGCGGCGGAGGGACGACCGAAATCGATGTAATTATGCTTCACTCCTCGGGTATCTACGTTTTTGAGTCCAAAAACTACAGCGGGGCGATATACGGCACCGAAACGCATAGGACCTGGACACAGGTATTCCGCAACGGCCATAAGGAAAAGTTCTACAACCCTCTGATGCAAAACAACACCCACATAAAATGGCTACAGGCGTTTCTGCCCGAAATCCCCGAAGGCGCATTCTTTTCCGTCATCGCTTTCAGCGACCGCTGTCGTCTGCAAAAAATCAATCTGAAGAGCAACCGGCATATGGTGATGCATCGCCGTGATATTTATGAAGCTCTCAGGTGGCGTTCGGAGCGCCGGATCCTGTCCGAGGAGACAATCGACCGGCTTTATCAGAAGCTCTATCCGCTCACCCAAGTCTCGGGGGAAGTGAAACAGGCTCATATCGGGGCGATAATAAAGCAACAGGCCTCTGCGCCGGCTCCCGTAAATATTCCCGAAGTTGGCAGTTCCCCAGCCGTTCCCGTCCCCGCCGGCGTTCCCGTCTTCACTGATGTTCCCGCCGCCATCGATGTGCCTGTAGCTACTGTTACTGATGTTCCCACCGCCACCGATGCGCCCGGCGTTAGCAATACGACCGATGTCGTTGGCACTCCCGATTGCCCTGCCGACACCGCCGATTCGTCCGGCACGCTGGATTTCCCGGATGCTGCCGGTGATCCTGTCGTTCCCGATGTTTCAGCTTTCCCCGATGTCATTGACGAACCCGGCACCACTGCCGATCCCGGCAAGTCTGGCAGACCCGGTGTTCCCGATGCTAGCGACACCACCGAAGCCCCCGATACTTCCGATGCCCCGGAACCTGCCGCGGATCCTCCCGTTGCCGAGGCACCCAACGATGATGACTTCGTCGGAGAGTATATGATTTGCGCACAATGCGGCGCGGATATGGTTTTGAGGACGGCAACTCGCGGGGAGCGGAAAGGCAAAAAGTTCTGGGGCTGTTCCAATTACCCGAAGTGCCGGAATGTGATTAACGTTGACTAGGTGCCGTGCGTGCAACTTATGCTCGGCGGTAGTTTCACATTTTTAGAGCGAGTTTCGGCGTCTGCTACACATTTTTAGAGCGACTTTTTCGCTTACTTTGCAGCCAAAGTGAGGGCGCAAAATGAAAACAAAATATTATCGGATTTTTATATTTCTCACAGCTATTATTCTGATTTTCACTGCTTGCCATAACGAAGGATTTGATGAAACGAATATACCGGAAGAATTTGTTCAGGGGTTTACTATTGATAATTCAAAGCCATTTGCAAGTGTCCTCACAAAAACGTATAATTTGCATGACTTGAGAAGTTTTTTTGGTCAAATATCGCCAAACGAAAGTCTAATGTATGGTACACATGATGTTAAATCACTCTTGAACATTAATCATGTGAATGAAAGATTCCCAATCGAATGTCTTAGAAAAGCAGAACCTATGAGTTGTTATGTTGTATACAAAGTTAATGAAGGCGGATATTTCTATGTGTTTTGGAGTCTCTGTGTTGAGCCTTTACCAGAAAAAAGATCTGAATATTCCATTAAGAATGCGGATAATGCCTCTGTGTACTTTACCGCGTATTTGTCTCCGTCTTCGTTAAGAAAGGCAAGTGATTTTGATTCGATAACAGAGAACTTAAGCACCGCTGAAGACGTTTCTCAAATCGATTCAGCATTGGAAATTTCATTTCTAATGTCAAGCGGGATACGATCATATAGCCTTTTAGAAAATGGTTCTGTTATGGAGATTGGGTATAGGAATAGTGATAAGATAGAATCCAGAAAAGATTTGATTGTAACAAGCAAAAACCTTCTCTCCAAAAATATCGCATCAACAGCATCACACTTAGCTTCAATTCATCCAAAAGATTTACCTTAAACCTGC